>NZ_JAPZQJ010000510.1:0-23048 GCF_027530405.1 Microcystis sp. LE19-41.2A
AAAAGCCACTCTTAATCGTGTCTTGGAACGAAATAGAGGCTTTTAAAGACTGCGTACATGGAGAATTAAAACAAGAATTACCCTCGAAAAGCCTATTTTTCCACTAAGTATTTATGCTCATTGCAAAGGTGAGATGCTCCCAGCGTTTAGCGTTTAGCGTTTAGCGTTTTAGCGTTTGTAACAAATTATTAAATTGTATCCTATGATACGAAATTTTAGCGGAGTGGTGTAGTAGATTCCTAATGTAACTGAATCTAAGAATCAGGAACAAATAAGACTTTAGGGTTCAGGCATAGATATTGAACTGACCTAGTTTTTTAGACTGTGTTTCAGTCTCACTTCTGAAACTCAAGTCCGAATAGGTTGCTTCCCAACCTTAACCCTTGGGATTCAGCTAGTTCAGAACTTCTCAAAAGCCATCAACAAACTTCTTAAGTCTTTTGGTCAGTCTACTAAAGGAAGATGATAAACAATGAGTGATGCCAATCCAGGAAAACCGTTAAACAGCAAAGAGAAAGTCTGCGAAGTTCCATTAGCTTCAGTCTTGCAAGCAGACATACCCCCTGGATGGAAGCCGGTAGGTATTGGTCGTTTAATTGTCTTGTTAGTTGTTTTTGTAATCGGGATAACTTACCTGGCTTTTCCCGCTACGGCTGCTACGGCCCAACCTAAGCCGATTTTAGTTTCTCTGGTTTCCCCTTCAGGTGAAACGCCGGTCTTAAATCCCACATTTGATAAGAATGAAGTCTACCTGGGAATTACACCCACAGGTTGGAGCAATGGTGATGACCCTAGTATTGATCTGAATCCTCCAATCAGATACCAGCAAATTCTCAGTGAAATGGCACTAGCTGGCTTTCAAGGTTCGCAAATGTCAGGTAAATTTCCCCAAGAAATCTCAGAATTAAAAAGTGAGTTAAAACTTCGTAATTTGAAGATTTCTGAACCTTGGGTAGGAACCAAATTCACGGAGGGGAAAGAATCTGAAACCTTGCAGGAATTCAACAAACAAATGGATTTCATGAAGCAAATCGGCGGTACACAGATTGTGGTTGCTGAATTGGGCTATGCCGTTCACCAAGATAAGAGCAAAGATCCTTTAAAAGATAAACCAACGTTTACGAATGAGCAATGGGATCAAATGACTGAAGGATTAAACAAACTTGGTTCAATAGCTAAGTCAAAGGGGATGCAGTTGTGCTACCACCCCCATGTGGGGACGGGAGTACAAGACCTCGAAGATATCCATCGATTAATGGCCAATACCGATTCGGACAAGGTTAAATTGCTTCTCGACACCGGCCATTTATACTATGCGGGAGTTGATCCTTTAGCTGTTACCAAGGAATATGCTAACCGGATCAAGCACGTTCACCTAAAAAATATTCGCGAATCTGTTTTAAAGGAATCCGAAAAAGATGGTATTAGCTTTCTAGATTCGATCCAGAAGGGGGTGTTTACCGTTCCGGGAGACCCCAAAGGTGCCATTAATTTTGATCCCATCTTACAAGAGCTTGCTAAAGCCCATTATCAAGGATGGCTAGTGGTCGAGGCAGAACAAGATCCTAACAAAACAAATCCTTTGGAAAACGCGGTAATTGCTCGCACTTATCTGCGCGACCTGACGGGTTTATAAACCCCATCCACAGGGAAAACTGTAGTTTTGTTTTTGCGGCTAGGATGCCTGCCTAGCAATACTTTTAAAGCTTAGGGACTTGCCTGTGAAATTCCAGTTCTCTGGACAGGTTACGGTTTGACTTGGCCATTGCGGGGGAGATGATCAAAAGATGATCAAAGGGAGCATCCCATTTTCACCATTGCCTTTTACAGATGGAAAAATTTCTCCTGAAACTCTCTCATGCAGACGCTCCCCCCATCCAAAATCCACAATCCAAAATGGGATACTCTCTCATGGAATCTAGTGATCACGCAAAAATCAGAAGCGTATTTGAAGAAGTCTATCCCACCAATGTTAGGGAGAGAGGGCTATCTGCTTACGCCGATATGTACACAAAAGATGCCCTTTGGATGGCACCTGGAGTCCCCGATCGATCGGGAATTGCTGAAATAGTTGAAGGGTTTGCCGAACAGATTGCACAGAACGACATCGATCCTATTTTCACTGCTGAAGAAATCGAGGTTATGGGCGATTTCGGTTATGTCATAGGAATTTCTCGAGCCACAATTCGCCCGAAAGATGGCAGCCCATCACGGTCTGTTAAGTTTCGGGCATTATGGTTAATGAAAAAAGAGCAAGATGTTTGGAAAATTAGTCGCCAGATCTGGAATAATAAACCGGAATAATTTTGTAAACCTTTCATTTTTGGAGACAGCTAAAATGGATAAGGAAGAATATCGCCACATTATTGACAACTACTTCCGTGCCTTCGGAACTGGCGATTTCTCTGAGGTGCAGTTCTCTTCTCAGATACAGTTTCTTAGCCCGATCAGTGAGAGAACTATCAACGGGACGGAAGATGTGTCAAACTTTGTAAGCGGTGTTGCTACTCGCGTCTCAGAGGTAAATGTCCTGTCAATTACCATTGAATACCCGAGGGCAAGTGGGGTCTGGCAGATGAAAACAACAAAAGGCACTCTATACACCCTGCACAATTTCTTCCGTCTTGACGAAGAAGGACTTGTCTATATTTGGCCGATGTTCGATCCCAAAGCGGTCATCGATAATCCAGCGGGATTGATTCAATGGCTTACGGGCAACGGCTATTAATTCGTTTTTCAATTCACACTGACTTTTGAATCAAAAAAAATCATCATCGGGAATAGCAAAAATGAGCAAATCTTCCTCCTTGTCTCAGCCTGATATTTACCTAAGCTTTTTCATGTTTACTACCGATCTAAAGCCCGATAACTCGGAATATCGAAAAACGGTTGTTGAACATATCAAAAAACTGCAAGATTTTGGTTACACTGGTTTCGAGTTTCCCATTGCACCTCCGCCTCCAGGAACTACAAATTATGCTCAGGATGATCTTAAAAACTATACTGAACTAAGGTCATATCTAGACAGCGAAGGATTGACAGAGGTAAAAATTTCTACTAATGTGGGGGCTACCCCTAGCTTCGATCCCAGTTCTCCCGACCCTGACATAAGACAAGAAGCTCTAGATTATCTTAAGTCACGGGTTGATATCACCGCCGCTTTAAGGGGTAATATCATGATGGGTCCAATTGTTATCCCTTACGGTCTTTTTCCAGTTACAGAATCCACCAAACAGCCTATCTGGAGTGATCAACTTCAGGATTATTTAAAAGGTCGCTATGAGAACGCTCAACCGATTCTTAATCAGTTAGGTGAATATGCAAAGGGCAAGAATGTCAAATTAGCGATCGAACCGATCACCCACTGGGAAACATCTGGACCGAACAAATTATCGCAATTAATTGAGTTTTTGAAGGGGGTTCCTAGTAAACAAGTAGGAGTGGTCATCGATAGCGCCCATGAAACTCTCGATGGCGAAGGTCCTGAGATTTTTGAGCAACAAGTTAAGGATCTTGCTCAACAGGAAAGACTCCACTATATCCAGGTGTCTCCTCCAGATCGCGGTGCCATTCATACCAGTTGGCTACCTTGGCAATCTTTTTTAAAACCAGTTCTCAAGGTTTATCATGGGCCAATTGCGGTTGAGATTTTCAATGCTATTCCTGCTTTTACTAACTCATTGCGCCTGACTCGACGCAAGTTTTGGATTCCGGGAGAAGATGCAGCCAATGAATATCTCAGTGCCTATGATATTGCTGATCTTGCTATTAAAGCGACACGCCAAAAAATTCTTGAAACAATCAACAGCTATCGTTAAACTTAAGAGGTAATATGGGCTTTAGTTTATCTGATCAAAAAGCTAAAATTATCTCAGTCTTTCTGGTATTTGTTTTAGCATTAGGAATTGCCATTTGTGGCTTGGGAAATGCGATTGCCGCTCCCTTAAAAGGAAACCCAGAAATCATGGGAATGTGGGAAACCTTGCCCATGCCACCGCCAGAAAATCGAATGCAGTCTGTCCATACTATAGTCTTACCCAATGGTAAGGTTTTGATGGTCAATGGCAGTAGTTTTCGCAGTCTGCTAGTTAAAGAAAATGGAGAAGATCAATTTACGCAATTTACCGAGGGAGTGGATGTCAAAAACGACGACGTAGTCGATAATACAGGGCTGCTCGATCCCGAAACAGGTAAAGTTGAACGCATTCCCTCACCCCCAGCCATACAACACAAGACAACTAACGATCTCTTTTGTGTGGGTCATGTACAGTTAGCGAACGGAAACGTTTTATTTGTGGGGGGAACAGGACGTTATTATCCCGGCGGTGCATTTACGGGAACAAAACAACTCAATTTATATGATTGGAAAACCGGTAAATGGAAAGACTTAGGGGAAATGAAAGAAGGACGCTGGTATCCGAGTTTAATTTCCTTGAATGATGGTAAAGTAGTGATTCTTTCCGGTTTAAAATGGGGAAGTCCTAATCAAATCAATCCCAGTATCGAAATTTACGATCCCAAAACCGAAAAACTCTCTTATTTTGATCCTACAACTATCAAAAACAGTCCCTTTAATACTAAAGTAGAAAATGGAGATGTTTATGATAGTATAGACCTCTATCCCCGGGTTTTTCCTCTAGCCGATGGACGGCTGTTGCTCACAGGAGATGAAGCCGGTATTGCCGGAGTTTTAGTGCCACATTCCAGCAAAAAAAGCTATTTGATGAGCATTGAAGAAGACCCAACTGGAAAATTATCTATTAGTTTTGAAGTAGGGCCAGACCGGGCAGAAACCAGCAAGGCTTACGGGACCGCCCTACAAGTGCCTAACTCCGAAGATGTCTTGTTACTAGGAGGCATCATTGGTACTAATAGTATTGCCTTTGGCCGAGGAGGTAATACTTCGGGTTTTCCAGGCGCTAAAGTCGTCGCTAGTTTACAACATTGGGTTTCCCCGGCAAACAGTCGCGAAAAGAATGGTAAATGGGAAATATTCCCCGATTTCCTCAAGACCCCCAGAGCTAACTTACAAGCGGTGATTTTACCCACTAAAGAAATTTTAGTGGTTAATGGAGGTCAATATCCCGAATACCTACCCGTTTACGAACCTTTATTGATGACTCCCGATGCAACCGCAGCAGCCGGGTATAAAACCCAGAGCTTGGAGCGGGCGAAATTGCCCAGGTTATATCATAATGGCGCAGTTTTATTACCAGATGCCCGTGTCCTAGTATTAGGTGGCAATGCTAACCGCGCTGCCAGGGAAAAAGATGGCACGGTTCATGTAGACGTTATAGGGGATCAGACTAGCTTTTTTAAATTTGCCAAGCTGCATGATCAATCAGGAAAGCCTGAAGAATTTGACCTCAATACTTTTTATCAAGATCCTCAGCATTATTTCGTGGAAAATGATAAAGAACCTTTTGTTCCAGCCGAAATTTGGCAAGGAGAGATCTTCAGTCCTCCTTATTTATTTAAGTCTGGTCCTCGCCCAGAAATTGTCAAAGCTACTGAAGAGCTTAACTACGGCCAATCTGGTAGCATTTCTGTAAAGAACGCCACGGAAAAAGGCTCTCTAGTTCTAGTTAAACTCGGTTCAGTCACTCATTCTTTTGATTTTGGGCAAAGATTAGCTGATTTGGCGGTAGAAAAGGTCACTTTGGGGGATGAGTCTGCCATTGACTTTAAAGTGTCAATCAGTCCCAATCTTTACCCACCGGGCTACTACATGATGTTCTACCTTAATGATGTGGGTAAGCCATCTCACGCCAAAATGGTCAAGCTTGGGGCTTGAGGTGCTAAAAATCGGCAATCCAAGGCACAATAATCAAGGAAAGTTTTCGATTAAAAAAAATACTCTTTTTGATCAATTGGGAGAAATTCTGCTGATGAAATATCTATCTGATAGCTTAGAAGTAGTGGCAGAATTGCCCTTTGCTCCAGGTAACATAACCCTAACCCCAGATGGCCGGCTTATTCTTAGCCTGCACCAATTTTATAACCCTGAAATGCGGGTAGCGGAATTAACTAAAGAGGGTTTAATCCCCTTTCCCAATCAGTCGGGTGGGACAATCATTACCTTTGATACCGTCTTAGGTATCAAGTCAGATGCTAAGGGAACTGTGTGGATGTTAGATAATGGCAATCAAAGCCAGTCAACCCCTAAAGTAGTTGCTTGGGATACCCAAAATAATCAATTAGCGCGGGTAATTTATTTGCCCCCACCAATCACTCTCAATAATTCTTTTGTTAATGATTTGGTCATAGATCTGACCCGTAATTTCGTCTATATTTCCGATCCGGCTCCAGAAAAATTAGCGGCTTTGATTAGGGTTGATTTGAAAACGGGCTTAGCTTCTCGTATTTTGCAAGGATACCCCGGTATTATACCAGAAGATATCGATCTGGTGATTGATGGAACACCAGTACAAATTAAACAATCTGATGGCAGTTTGATTCGTCCTCATTTGGGTGTCAATGGCATTGTTTTGGATGCAGCCAATGAATGGGTTTATTTAAGCCCAATGCACCATACCAGTATGTATCGTATTCGGAGTGAGGATCTGAGCAACCCCAATTTAAGTGAAGCTGAACTGGGCAGTAAAATTGAACGATATAGCGATAAGCCAATTTGTGACGGTATTACTATTGACCAAGACAACAATATTTATCTGGGAGACTTAGCAGCTAATGGCATCGGGGTGATTACACCAGATCGCCGCTACCAACTGCTAGTAAATGATGAAAGATTGTCTTGGACTGATTGTTTAACCTTGGGATCCGATGGTTATTTATATGTGGATTGTAATCAATTAAATCGTTCACCACCTCTCAACGCAGGGGAAGATTCTTCCCATCCACCTTATTATATTTTTCGTCTAAAACTTTCGCAATCGTGAGGTATAAATCGGTAAAAATATTTAGTTTCAACTTGTCAAAACTGTAACCTAAATAGAGGAGTTAATCGATGGCACTTACAGAAGCAGACTTAAACACCTTACCCGAAAATGGCATTGATCCTGAAGAGCTTGGTAAATACCAGATTTTACTGGAAGATTTACAAGGCAATATTCTTCGGGGACATGGACGAGACTATAGCACCCATCTGTTTTTACAATTCAAACCAGATCTGACTAATCCAGTCAGAACGTGGATTCAAACTTTTGCCCAACAATATCTAAAATCTGCCAAAGAACAGTCAGATGAGGCTCGTCTATACCGAACCCAACAAGTATCGGGTGGCTTGTTTGCCAATTTCTTTTTATCTCGTAAGGGTTATGAATACCTAAAAATCGAACCCTACCAAATTCCCTCAGATCAGCCATTTCGCATGGGGATGAAAAATGATGACATCAGAAGTTTTTTAGGAGATCCACCAGTTGACCAGTGGGAAAACGGCTTTCAAACTCAAATTGACGCTTTAATACTGGTGGCCGATGACAGTAGCCTCGATTTATCGGAAGCCGTCAAGAAAATAGAGGCACAATTGTGCCAAATAGCTGAAATTGTTCATCGAGATAATGGCTTTATCTTAAGAAATCAAGCCGGACAAATCATCGAGCATTTTGGCTTTGTTGATGGTGTGAGTCAGCCTTTATTTTTGAAGCGAGATATTGACAACTCACTACGCGATGACCGGGATTTTAAACAATGGGATCCGCGGGCATCTCTAGATGTTGTTTTAGTCAGGGATCCTAATGGACGAACTGAAGATAGTTATGGTAGTTATTTGGTTTATCGAAAACTTGAACAAAATGTGAAAGCATTTCGCCAGGATCAGCACCAACTAGCTCAAACTCTAAACATCAACGATGACTTAGCAGGAGCCCTGATTGTGGGCCGTTTCCAGGACGGAACTCCAGTTACTCTCTCGGATATGCCAACTTCTCCAGTTACACCCACTAACAACTTCAATTACGATCAGGATCAAACGGCGACAAAGTGCCCATTTCACGCCCACATTCGCAAAACAAACCCTCGGGGAGATACGGGGATAGTGGAGTCTTCTCCCGGTTTTAACGAAGCCTTAAAGATCGAAAAAAACCACCGAATTACCCGCCGGGCAGTTAGTTATGGAGAAAATGATGCCACAAAAGAACCCGAAAAGGACTCAGGATTACTGTTCATTTGCTTTCAATCTAGTATTGAAAATCAATTTAATTTTATGCAAGCAAGATGGGCTAATCCGAAAAACTTTGTCCAAGTCAATGTTGGTCCCGATCCCTTGATCGGTCAACCCGAAGGCACTCAGAAATGGCCGAAAAAATGGGGCAAATCAGAAACAGAAGAATACAAGTTCAAACTTTGGGTTAACATGAAAGGCGGCGAATATTTCTTTGCCCCTAGCCTGAGTTTTTTGAAAGAATTACAGCCTTTGCCCGAAGGGTGAAGCCACGAGTAATCATTGCTAATCAAGTATTGCGGATGCGAGAGCAAACCTCATCTATCGGAGCAACGTTGTAGATCCGAAACTTCCACCCTTGAACCGCAAAAATACCTTGAACATTACCCAGTCAATTTGATTTAACCCCATCTACGATTACTCCCATGAACCTGAAACGTTGTTTATTAGTTAGCTTAATTGCCCTTTGCTCTGTTCTCTTCTTAGGAACAAACCTTGCTTGGGCAGTTGGCGGAGGGGTAGCACCTGGCGCCCCCGGTGTTCCCTCCCTTTGGTCCTATGCCGGAAAGCAAGGCATTGGCACTTCCTATGAGCAGTATGTCAATAGCAGCTATAAAGATGATGGCCCGACGAATGCCATCTCCAAGGTTTGGTTTTCCATCGCTCAAGGCATTGTCACGGAAACTGCCTATGGAGAAATTGATCGCGCTCAGATCAACGACTTACAATTCTTGGTGACGGGCAACGGTTTTTTCAATCAAGAAAAAACTGATACTAACAGCAAGGTTGACTATCTCGATAAGGATAGCGGCGGTCGGCCTCTGTCTCCCGCCTATCGTGTCGTCAATACTGCTAAAAATGGCAAATACACCATTGAAAAGCACATCTTTACCGACCCCGATCGCCAAACTTTGTTTACGAAAGTGATCTTGACTGCCAATGAGGATAATATTACTCCCTATATTCTCATTAATCCCCACCTGAATAATACCGGGAGTCAAGATGTGGCTTTTGTCAGAAACGATAGCCTCAATGCTCGCGAAGGTGAGACTGTTTACCTGAGTTTAAAAAGTTCATCTCCTTTTGTTAAAACCTCGGCTGGATATGTTGGTAACAGTGATGGCTATCAAGATTTAATGAAAGATGGAGTCATGGACTGGACCTATGATTATACCAATCAAAATCAGCCAGGCAATGTGGCGATGATGGCCCAATTGCCTACCCTCAATCAAGGTCAAACCTCCACTTTTAATCTTGTCGTCGGCTTTGGCAGCAGTTACGCTCAAGCAACAGCACAAGCAGACGCTTCTTTAACTGAGGGTTACGACAGCTTATTGGCGAAATACAATGGCAAAGGTAGTGCCGTAGGATGGGAAGATTATCTAGCCAGCCTTAGCAATATGCCCGCTATGATTGCCAACACTGGCGACAACGGTAAACAGCTTTATGCTAGTGCTTTTACCCTGAAAACAATGGAAGACAAAGAAAATGCTGGGGCATTAATTGCTTCTTTATCTGTTCCTTGGGGAGATACCGTTAATGCTGATGGCTTTGCCACCGGCTATCGGGCAGTTTGGCCGAGAGACTTTTATCAGGCGGCTATGGCTTTGTTAGCTTTAGGAGATCGAGAAACCCCCTTAGCGGCTTTTAAATATCTGCCAAAAGTCCAAGTAAAATCAGACACTCCGGGTAACTCCGGCGCTACCGGTTGGTTTTTACAAAAAACCCACGTTGATGGCGAATTAGAGTGGGTAGGAGTCCAGATGGATCAAACGGCGATGCCCATTATGTTAGGTTGGAAATTATGGAAAGCCGGAATTCTCTCGGATAGTCAAATCAGTAACTGGTATCCCACGATGTTGAAACCCGCCGCCGAATTTCTCGCTAATGGCGGCCAGGTAAATATTAGTATCAATACCAGCAGTGGTTATCAATCAAATCAGCGCCAGATTAATCCACCCCAAACCCATCAAGAACGCTGGGAAGAACAATCGGGCTATTCCCCTTCCACTATAGCCGCAGAGATTACTGGGTTAGTGGCAGCGGCTGATATTGCTCAAAATGCAGCTAATGATCCCGGTGCGGCCGCATTCTATTTGAAACAAGCAGATGAATATCAAAAGAATGTGGATAACTTTATGTTTACCACCACTGGACGGGCTACCCCCTGTCAAGAATCTGGTCAATATCTGCTCAGAGTTAGCCCTGACGCCAATCCTAACAATGGCAGTGTCATCCACGACAATAATAGTCTTCTTAAAGCTGATGAACGCCAAATCTTAGATGGCGGTTTCTTGGAACTGGTGCGTTATGGTGTCCGAAAAGGAGATGATCTGCACATTGCTGAAACTGTTTGTGCCTTCGATAATGCTAATCTCGAAGAGAGTTTAAAGGTTAAGTACAACTTCACTTTTGATGGTAAGGAGTATCCAGGATTCCGACGCTATGGCAATGACGGCTATGGCGAACAAACCAATGATGGTAGCAATTTTCGTGATGTTAACGATGGTCTAAAAAATCTTCGCCGCGGGCGGGTTTGGCCTTTCTTTACCGGCGAACGAGGACATTATGAACTTGAGTTAGCCAAAGCCCAAAATGGAGGCAACCTTAGCGATCAAGATGTTGCCAAAATTCGTGATACTTATGTTCGAGCTATGGAATATTTTGCCAACGAAAGCTTCATGCTTCCCGAACAAGTTTGGGATGGTGTCGGTGATAATAGCACCCATAATTACGTCACGGGAGAAGGGACTAATAGTGCAACGCCTTTAGCTTGGACTCATGCTGAATATATCAAGTTAGTCAAGTCACTGACCGACAAGAATATTTGGGATTCTTACTCGATCGTCAAGGCGAGATATCAATAGATTTGTTGCCCATGAGCTAACCAAAAGTATAGTCATTTCAGATAAGTCTGATACATTCTAGACCGACAAAATCCTTAGGAACTCTGGGATTGATATTCTCAATCTTAATTGAAATGACTATAACTGTTGCGGGGGCAGGAGAGAATCGGCTTGTGGCTTAAACCTCGAACCTGCTTAAGAAGCTCAAGGCTGCAATACCAGTAAATTCCTATCCCGCGTCAACTCTTACTTAGGGTTTGTGGCAAAAAGTTTTTCATGGGGGCAGGGTTTGGGGTGTAGGGTTTTAGCGATTTTCAGGTGGTCAACTACCTAATTTTCAGGGAAAAAGTCCCTGAATTTTCCCCCCGATCACTCCCAGAACTGGTACTTTTTGATTGACAAAAAATCTAAAAGGCTTACCCAACAAGGTTTTTAGATTTATTCAGCAAACCCTACTTATTCATTTTGAACAACCCCCAGAGAAACAATGAAGTTATCATTATTAAACCAATTTTTTCAAGAAAACAATGGACAGTTCTCTTCTGTGAGAGCGCAAACTTGGCTAGTTATCCTCTGCTTTTGTGCAGATTGGATTGTGCATATCGTCAGAGATCAAGCATTTGTTCCTGATATCTCGATCGTCGGGATTGTTTTGGGAGTTCTCGGATTGAAAGTAACTCAGAAATTCGCTGAGGATAAACCTCAACAATAGAAAAATATTCAAATTTTTGAGGAGAAATTTGATGGCTGATCACTCTTTTCAAAAACCAGACAACAACCAATGTAATAATAGCGATGTCTGGAAAGATGACCCTTATAATGCCACTGTTAAAGTTGACATTATAAGTGACAAAAGGCACTTTTCTTTGGAGACAACTGCACCATTTGAAAACAAACTATCCGACTCTCAGAGGGAAATTTATCAAGATTATCTGCCTAACCCAAGAACAATTGAAGAATTGCCCTCCAGTCCCAATCTCCAAAGCAATCGGCTCTGGTTTGATGCTCTCTATGCTTTAGCTTTACAAGAAGTGCGGGATGCTTCAGTTAACCAGATCAGTGATGGAGCTTTCAATGATGGAAACCCATTACCCGCACCAGAAGGCGGCTTTTTTGAGACGGGCTTGTTTTGGACCTATGTTTGGACAAGAGATACTTCCTATGCTGTAGATCTCGGTTTAGGAGTTCTCGATCCAATTCGGGCTTTAAACTCTCTCAGCTTTAAACTCTCCGAACGCCGCGAAGGTGGCGGACTGCAAATTGTCCAAGATACCGGCACTGGGGGAAGCTATCCCATCTCAACCGATCGCGTGGTTTGGTCTTTTGGGGCGAGGACTCTGTTACGACAACTACAAGGTGAGCAAAGAGATAATTTTGCCAAAAAAGCCTACGAAGCACTCAAGAATACGATCGAACAGGATCGTCAAGTTATCTTTGAACCTCAAGATGGACTTTATCGGGGGGAACAGTCGTTTTTAGATTGGCGGGAACAAAGTTATCCCCAATGGGTAGCCGAAGATCCAGTACAAATTGGAATGTCTAAAGCTCTCTCTACTAATGCTTGCCATCTTTCAGCTTTACTTTTAGCGGCATCTTTAGCCGGGGAGTTAGGGGAAACCGCAACCAAACAAAAGTATAGTAAATGGGCCGAGGAATTGCGTCAAGCTATCCGCACTCACCTGTATTTGCCGGATCAACAGCTATATTCAACTTTCATCACCACAGCTTTCGATGGTGGCCCGGCTCACCAATACGATTTATTGGGCAGTTCCCTGGCCATTCTCCTCGATATTGCCGATCAAACCCAAGCAGCCCAAATTGTCGCCAACTACCCTCATCTACCACAAGGCGCTCCGGTAATCTGGCCTCAACAAAGGGATATACCAATTTACCATAACCAAGCTATCTGGCCCTTCGTCACTGCCTATTGGCTTAAAGCCGCCAAAAAAGTCAAAAATGATGCAGCCGTTAATCTGGGAGTTACCTCTTTAATCCGAGGAGCAGCACTGAGCTTATCCAATATGGAAAATTTTGATGCCGTGAGCGGATTAGTTGAACTGCAAAATCAACCAGCCAAAGAACCTGTGGTTAATTCACCCCGTCAGCTTTGGTCGGTGGCCGGCTATCTGTCTATGGTCCATGAGCTAATTTTTGGATTATCTTGGACCGATGCGGGATTTAGTGTTTCTCCTTTTATCACAAGAGAGTTACGCAATACTCTCTTCCCTGACTCCCAGAAATTAGTTCTCAATCGCCTGCCCTATCGAGGTCATCAAATCAATATCGTGATCAATTTACCCCCGATTAATGGGGAAAATAAGGGGGCATACAGCCTAAGAGAAGTCTATCTCAACCAGGAGTTAGTTGTCGGAGAAATTGCTGAATCGATGCTGGCATCTGAGAATTTTATTGAGGTAAATTTAGTCGATCAAGATGTGCAAAGTGCCTCAATTAATTTAGTTGATGATTTACAAGACTATCGAAAAAGATATGCTCCTCGCCCACCAGTAATCGAAGCGATCACCGCTAGTCAAGGTAACTTAGAAATTTTCTTTAATTTGAATCAGGAAAATACTGACGAGGTGGTGGTAAATGTTTATAGGGATGGCCGGTTGGTGGCGGAAAAAATTAAGATTTCTGACCCCAGCGGCTCCTGGCAAGATCCAGATGCTAAAGGCAGCCAATCGCCAAGCTACTGCTATACAATGGAAAGTGTTTATCTTAACAGTGGAACTATTTCCCAACGGGCTAAACCTTTTTGTTATTGGGGAGTCAATTCTGAGCGGGTTTATTCGGTTACAGCCCAAGACTTTAGGGCGATTGGCGGTAATTGTTCCCAAGCGCATGGGCAAGCACATTTTGATAATTGGGGCAGGCCAAATGATAGTTTAACCGTCGATATCAAGGCCAAGTATAGCGGCCCTCATGGTATTCAGGTGATAGCTGGAAATGGTGCTGGACCAATTAATACAGGAGTTACTTGTGCCGTCAAACGACTGCAAATAAAAGATTCAGAAACTGATACAATAGTTGCTGATAGTTATCTGGTGATGCCCCAGCTTGGCAACTGGGATCGCTGGCTAGAGTCATCCTTAATTTTGACTAAGGTTGACTTGAGTGCTGGACATAGTTACACGATTAAGATTTTTAGCGACGAGCAGGCAGTTAATATGTCTAGTTTCGCTCACTATAAAAACTACACAGGCAATAATGGTATTGGAGGTGTAAGCGGGAGTTATAATTATGTCAATATCGCCGCAGTTAAACTTCTTTCCTTCTCGGGAAAGATTATCTAACAAAATGACTTAGAGATTTGAAAAGCAACCCTTCAGGAGTAACATAATGAGTCAAAGTCAAACTGGTGTGAAATTAGTTGATTGGCAGACCGTCTCTCAAACAAACTACGATGCTGTCATCGTCGGCGGCGGAATCGCAGGAGCGATTACTGCTAAACAATTAAGTGAACAGGGAAAGCGCGTTTTAATTCTGGAGGCGGGAACCGGTGAAGGTTTAACCCTTGAGGGCTATCAAAGTTACCTTGAAACTTTCTACAGTTCGGTAATCAAGCACGGTAACTCCCCCTATCCCTTGAATCCTAATGCCCTTAGTCCGACGGATGATGTTGTTCGCTACTTTGAAGAGAAAGGCAACCTACCCTTGAGCGGTTCCTATACCAGGATTTTAGGGGGAACCACTATGCACTGGGAAGGAAAATCCCTACGGATGTTACCCGATGATTTCAAGTTACGCAGCAAGTACGGACAAGGTCTTGACTGGCCAATTACCGATCAAGAGCTTTGGAAGTACTACCGCCAAGCAGAGTACGAGATTGGGGTTGCTGGAAATGCAGCAGAAGAAAGGGAGTTAGGCATCACTTTTGAACACGATGACTATGTCTTTCCCATGCGGGAAATGCCCCCTTCTTACTTGGATAAGAAAGTGCGTCAGAAAATTCAGGGGACGACAGTGGAACTCAATGGCAAAAAGATCGAATTAAAACTTAGCACTTTTCCCCAGGGTCGCAATGGCATACCTAACCCTGATTACAAAGAGTACGGCCATGATAACGACTTCGTTCCCACTGGATTGAGTGGTAAAAATCCAGTGGAGTATGGAGAACGATGCCAGGGAAACGCCAATTGTGTTCCCATTTGTCCAGCTCAAGCGAAGTATGATGCCAGGAGGACTCTGACTACAATAGCCTTTCCCGAACGAGTGCATCTTCTTACTCAGGCGGTCGCTTCCAGGGTGGAAATCGATCCCGAAACTGGCCGTGTTAGTGGCATCGAGTATAAGCACTATCGGGATAAGAACTCTCCTGCTTATACGGTTGGCACGGCTAAGGGTCGTTTATTCGTCCTAGCCGCTAATGCGGTAGAAAATGCCATGCTGATGTTGTCCTCTAATTTGCCTAGTACCAGTGGACTGATGGGTTGCAATCTCATGGATCATCCCTTCCTGTTAGCTTGGGCTTTGATGCCCGAAGTGACGGGGACGATGCGAGGCCCCTTGGTGACATCGGGAATTGGCAGCTTCCGTAATGGTGAATTCCGCAAAGAACAATGTGCCTTTGGCATTGACATCCACAATGATGGTTGGGGATGGTCAGGCACTGGTGTCCCCGATGTGGTGCGAGAAGCGATCGATAATAATAAAAAGTATGGCTCCGAACTTCGCCAGGAACTAATTAGCCGAATCTCACGGCAGCTACTACTGGCTTTCATGTGCGAATTGCCAGCTAATTCCAGTAACCGAGTCAGCATCGATCCCCAATATAAAGATCAACTCGGTAATTATCGTCCGGTTATCCATTTTGATGTCCCTGATTACTGTAAAAAGGCGATGGCTTATGCCCGTAATCTTTCCCGAACTATCTTCGAGCGCTTGGGAGCAGAAGATCATACCCACTACGATAAGTCAGATCCCGCCTATTTTGAGTATGAGGGTCAAGGCTACTGGTTCCGAGGAGGAAATCACTTTTCAGGAACCCACGTAATGGGAACGACTAAATACAACTCCGTTGTTGATTCCTATTTGCGTTCTTGGGATCATGAAAATCTCTATCTACTCGGTGCCGGCAGTATGCCTTCTATTGGCAGTTCTAATACAACATTGCCTCTTGCCGCCCTGGTTTTCCGAGCTTCTGAGCAGATGCTTCAGGACTTAGCTTGAGATTGACACAACAGACTACTAATCCTACCACTGGAGGTATTATCGATGACTGATCGTTTAAGGTTAATTCAAACGGTTGACGACCTGCATTACTATCTGATTCAGGGCATGATGATAGAACACGCAACCATACCCCCTTACATGACCGCCCTTTACTCCCTCAAACCAGGAAGCAACCTAGAAGCTTTCCATGTTATTCGCGCTATTGCTGTGGAGGAAATGCTGCATCTCACCCTAGTCGCCAATGTATTTAATGCCGTTGGGGGAAATATAAAAGGAGTGCTGACAGCCAATAATTTTATCCCCACTTATCCGACTTACTTACCTACCGGAGCCCGTGATTTTCAAGTTGGCCTAGCCAAATTTTCCCCGGAAACAGTAGAGACGTTTCTCAACATTGAACGGTCTAAAGAAGTACCTGACGATGCACCTTTAGTGCGGCCTCGACGGACACAAGGCTCATGGTTGCAGATTCTTGGTTACGATCGAACCTACACCTATCACAGCATTGGGCTGTTTTATGCGGAGGTCATCCGAGGCTTAGAAGCGTTGGATCGAGAGTACAAACAAAAGGGGCAGAATCTATTCTCTGGCGATCCGAAAAAGCAAATTACCCGGGAATATTACTACGATGGTGCTGGCGAGATTATCCCGGTATATAATCTCAAAAATGCCAAGCGTGCTTTAAAGGTAATTCAAGAACAAGGTGAGGGATCGCGCCAGGGAACTATCTATGATGCCGAACGGGAACTTTCCCATTACTACCGTTTCCAGCAACTAAAATTAGGTCAATACTATACGATCAATAAAGATGATCCGCTGAAGTCAGATATCCCCGATCACCCCACCGGAAAAACCTTTACCGTAGATTGGGACGCGGTTTATCCCGTCTTGGAGAATGCCAAATTGAGTGATTATCCCCAAGATTCAGAATTATATACCGCCGGACAGCAATTTCAGCAGGCTTACGCTCAGTTCCTCGCCCAGATTGAATTTTCCTTTAACGGCCATCCTGAGGCATTACTGCCTGCGGTGGGGGGAATGTTCAAACTCAGAGACTTGGCTAATCTGTTAATTCGCAATCCCATTCCGGGAAAAGACGGGGTTAATGCCGCCCCGATTTACTAAATGTCAGCACCATGAAGTTCAAAATGGAGTTCAAAATTTTGTGGAGGTCAATCACCAGTGAATATTGATAAACCTGAGTTTACTGGGTATTTCTTGGAGTTCTCGGCAGCGGTTACTGGATTTTCTCAGTTTCATCTGCAAGGCACAGGCCAAGCTGCCCTTTACTTTGATACAGTTCGGGGTGTCGTTGGTGGCCAAATATTTGAGGAATTACTGCAAACCTTTCATGATCAGGGTGTGGAGGCGGTTTTGACATCAGGAAAACTAGGACCCATCGCCCGTAACATTATCAAACTCTGGTACATCGCTACTTGGGAACAACTTCCCTCCGCATGGCGGGAACGGTTTGGGATTCCGGTAAATGATAGCACTTTTATTGCCGCTCCCTATGCCTATCCTGAAGCACTTGTGTGGTCGGCGATCGGAGTTAATCCCCCCGGAGCGAAAGCACAAGGGTATGGGACTTGGAGTGATCCTCCCTCTGTCAAACTTAGTTAACTAATGGGCATTGCTGAATGAAGAGATGAAAGTAGGATTAAGGAAACAGGGAACAGAATAAAGTCAATATTGACAAGGCGTTCTCACAATCTAAAATCGACAATTATCAATTCATCCCCTAATTCAGCAACGCCAAATAATTTCGGTTGGCTTGAAGTACTGCGCTGTACCTGAAAGATCGGTGTCAGCTAGTGCGCCTCTTATTGTCCAAAAAAATGCTTAATTAGAAGTGAAAAATGAACAGGAAATTTTGGTTTCGTCAATTGTCGGCTGTGGTGATCACAATTCTCTTTTGTTTAACCCTCTTTAGTTTGCCTGCCAATGCTTTCGTTGCTACGGATTACTCGAAATTGCTGCTGACTAACGAATGTAATGGATGCGATCTATCGGGAGCCGATTTATCGAATAAATATTTGTATGGTAGTGCTCTGATTGGGGTAAATCTTTCGGGAGCCAATCTATCAGGAGCCTTACTTAGACAGGCAAAGCTGGGAAAAGCCAATCTAACAGGAGCTAATCTCTCCAAGGCCGATCTCTCGGATATCACTTTATCAGCGGCTAATCTAACGGCGGCCGATCTCTCAGAAGCAGTTTTGTCTAATGCTGTGATGGATCAGGCAATTTTGGTAGATGCGACTTTAACAGAGGCTGATCTAGAATCTGCCATCATTTCTGATGCGAATATGTCCAATGCCGTGGCCAAAAATGCCCAATTCAAAAATGCGATTTTATCCAGATCTAATTTATCGGGGACGGATTTTTCGGAAGCAACCATGAGATATGTCAAGTTAGCCAAGGCTGATCTGAAGGGGGCTAAGTTTGTTGGAGCAGATTTATTTAAGGCAGTAATGCCTAACGAGACTATTTATAATGGAGATGTCTCTAAGTTTGGTGCCTATCAGTAGTTAAACTTCACACCTAGACCCATTTTAATGATCGTCGCCGAAGATGTTGTCACAAAGGCGGCGATCGCTCTCTTCTACTTCGGGGTTATGCTGTAAATAATCCTTTAACCACTTGCAAGCGTATCTTTGGATATCTTTAGGTGTTAAATGGCGAGCCAAATCCCAAATAATTACTGTTTTGTTGCTGCTCCCGGAGACAAGAGTTTTACCGTCTCGACTAAAATGGATGGCGTTAACATCAGCCCCAAACCCCGGCAGCATATTCACTAAAGTACCGTCAAGTTGCCAAATTCTAATGGTATCATCAGCACTAGCCGAAGCAATTTGTTGTCCGTCGGGGCTAAATTTAACGTCCAACACCGAATTAGAATGTCCTTCGATGGTTCTAACAGAGGAAGGAAGCCATTGTCCCTTTTCATCAGTCTTCCAGAGTTTGATAGTATTGTCGCCACTTCCAGAAACGAGCATTCGACCGTCTCGGCTAAAATCAACCCCTAAAACGGAACTTGGATGTCCTTTGAGAGTGACAATACTTAGCAAAGTGCCATGGCCATCTATCTGCCAGATTTTGATGCTATTACTCGCACTTCCAGAAGCAATAAACTTGCCGTCTGGGCTAATCGCCACTGCTTGAACACCATCAGTGTGTCCTTTGAGGTTATTCAGTAATTTCCCATCTAGCCGCCAGATTTTAAGCGTTTTATCCCAATTTCCTGAGACAATTAACTTACCGTTGGGGCTAATTGCTACAGAGTGAACACCACCAGTATCTCCTTTCAAGGTATTGAGCAATTTACCATCTAGCCCCCAAATTCTGACAGTTCCGTCTAGACTTCCTGAAACAATAAATTGACCATTAGGACTAATTTTCACACTGGTAACTAAACCTTCATGTCCTAGTAGCTCCCTCAGTGTACCATCGCGCTTCCAGAGTTTGAGCGTTTTATCCGCACTTCCTGAGACAATTACATCAGCATTTAAATCTACAGCCGACACCACATCGCTATGGCCAAAAAGGGTTGTTACTAATTTACTGTAAGGTTTCCAGAGTCTAACCGTTTTGTCGTTACTACCTGAAACAATTTCCAGGTTGTTACCGTAGTTACGGACATCAACTGTATTAACTGCATCGCTATGTCCCTGGAGAGTCATCAATAAAGTACCGTCCAGTTTCCAGAGTCTGACTGTTCTGTCATAACTTCCTGAAACTATTTGCTGACCATCTGGGGTAAAAGTCAGCCCGTAAACAGAGGCTTCATGGCCACTAAAAGTGATGGTCGGCGAGGTATCGTCTAGCTTCCAAAGTTTGAGCGTTTTATCTCGACTACCTGAGACAATCGACTGACCATCGGGGCTGAAAGCGACCACCTTAACTGTATCCCCATGTCCTTCCAGCGTCCTCAATAGGGTGCCATCTCGTTTCCAGAGTTTGAGCGTTTTATCCCGACTACCTGAGACAATCAACTGGCCATCAGGGCTGAAAGCGACTGCCTTAACTGCCCCCCGATGTCCTTCCAGCGTCCTCAATAAGGTGCCGTCTCGTTTCCAGAGTTTAACAGTTTTATCGTTACCACCAGAGGCAATCAACTGACCATCAGGGCTGAAAGCGACTGCATTTACGCCATCTTTATCCCCTTGAATAGTTTTCTCTAAGGTTCCATCGCGCTGCCAGAGTTTAATCGTGTTATCCACACTGGCGGAGGCCAGCAGTTGCCCGTCGGGGCTGAAAGCCACTGCATTTACTGAACCTTTGTGTCCACCACGCTTTTCACCAAGAGTGGCTAATAAACTCCCGTTTCTTTTCCAGAGTTTGATCCTGTTATCTGCACTAGCGGAGGCAATCATCTCACCATCGGGGCTAAATTTGACTCCTAAAACATCGCCATAATGTCCTGAGAAGATATTAGCTTGTTTGATGCCATAGAGGGCTATCTTGAGCATCTCTTTCAGATCATCTTTCCGCTCGGGCGGTAGATTAACGAAAGGTATTGACTCTAAATCCGTTCGTAGCCGCTGGGCCTTCATAGCTGCTGTCAACGCTTCCAATTGTTCATTTAAGGCAAAGGAAGCTTGACTGGTTCGACCGACTGCGACAATCTCGCTAATGGCTGCTTGGCGATACTCTGAGGCGGCAAAAAACCCCAAGCAAGTCGCCACCGCCCCGAATAAACTGACGACGACTAACCACTGCTTTTGCCGTCTGGCATTTTTTTTCTCTTGTTCTAGGCGTTTTTCTACCTCTTGGGTTCGTTCTTGCTGAAGCTTGAGTAACTGTTGTTGTCGTTCTTTTTCTGCTGTTTCCGCCGCTTCAATGGCTGTCTGACTAGCTTGAATAAATTCCTTATGTAACTCGGTTGCCGGGGGTTGTTTATTTTGTTGCTCAATTTTCTTTAACCAAGTTTGAGCGAGGACAAATTCACTGCCCCGGAGTAGTAAGTCAGCACTTTTTTGGCTATTTTCCCATTCTTTGGCTCTCTGTAACCATTTGCTATGGTTATGAACGTGATCTCTGTCTGTATGTATGGTTCTAACTAACTGAGTAAAATTGGTCAGAAAGTCGCCGCCATGCTGACTAAAATCAAGCCACTGAACACTAGCTAAGGCAGGGGGCAAATCTTTGGCCGCAACTTTTTGGTGTAAGATCGTGATAATTCGCTTATTTAATTTTTTGGCATATTCCACTTCATCATAACAATAAGGTGAATTGATTGATTTGGGAGAAATGATAAATACAAAGTTGTCGGAAATTTCAATGCCTTGATAAATTTCTCGCCGAAAATCTTCTCCCGAAGCGATACTTTCTTGATCGAACCAAGTGAGCTTACCGAGTGAAGTCAGAGCCTCATTTAATCTTCTTGCTAAATCTGAATCGGCACGAGAATAAGAGATAAAAACTTCTAAAGAAGATGGTTTATGTTGATTGAGACTAGCGATAATAAATTCTTCCTGTAGCGGTAAGGGAGGGGATTCTTTTCGCTGTTTAGCTACCTTCAGCCAAGCTTCAAAATGTTGGAGATTATAGCCTCGCAATAGGACACTAGGGTTGTGGGTTTGCTGCTGCCATTTCAAGGCTTTGACTAACAGCACTTTATGACTTTCATGATAAGCAACATCACTGTTTAATTCCTTCAATAATTTATCGATACTACTGCGATATTTTTCCCGATCTTCATATTCAGTTAAGTCAATAAATTGTAATTTCTGTAACTGGGAGGGGATTAACTCAATATCGGTCTTTTCAATCAGCAGAGGAATAATGCGTTTGTTGGTAGCAAAAGCGTGAGCAAGTTCTAGATAACAGTATGATGATTGCAGGGCTTCTGGAGATATTAAATAAACAAAGTTATCCGCCCCTTCAATACCTTTATTAATTTGCTCCTGAAAGGCAGTTCCCGTTTTAATATCCGTCTGATTAGTCCAGACGGTAAAGCCTTCGCGCATCAGAGTCTTGCGAATTTTCTCCTTGATGGCATTATCTTTTTCTGACGATGACAGGAAAACCTGTGTCATCAAATTATTAGCATTTTTACTACTTTCGCTAATAAATTCGCAGTGTAAGTCCGTGGGCAAGCAAGGCGGCTGTTCCTCAGTAAATCTATGTTTTAACCACTTTTCTGCTGCCTGTCTCTCTTCGCCAATTAACAGATAATTAGTTTGCTTCTGATTCCTTAACCAATTTAAGGCTTTAACTAAAAAAATACTGTGCTTCTGGACATAGTGTTGCTGCTGATCAATCGCACCGATCAAACCAGCAAAAGAGCTTTCAAAATCATCAATTTCTTCTCGGAAATAGATCCAGTTGATTTTGCTGATCGCTGGGGGCATATTCGGAAAACTAGAATGCCTTCCCTCGGCTTGATATGTTTGCCAGTCAGCTTCAGTTTTATCTGGGTTTCTTTGCCGCCAAGTTTCTTGGCTAATTTGTTCAACATGAAGCAGAGGAATAATGCGCTTGTTGTACTTAATCGCTAGATTAATTTCTTTGAAGCAATATTGCGAATTAACCGAATGAGGGGCGATGATAAAAATAAAGTTATGTGTCCTCTCGATGCCATCATTAATCTGTTCTTGATAGTCCACAGCCAAGGGAATATCTTCTTGGTCGAACCAGACGTTTAAGCCTTGTGCTGCCAACCTTTGATTAAGCTTAATAGCAAAAGTTTTACTATCAGCCCGTCCATAGGAAATAAAGACATCAAAGAAATTTTTCATTTTACTCCCCCTGTGAACTTTAGAAGAACTCTTGCAAATTAATTATATGTTATAATGATGGGTTAACTAATTTTCCCCAAAAAATTAGTTAATCAGTACATTTGTCCTGAATGAAAACTTGAAGTTTAACTTTTAACTCAAAACTCTTTAGAGCTGCTTTAATTT
>NZ_JAPZQJ010000058.1:0-16568 GCF_027530405.1 Microcystis sp. LE19-41.2A
CTACAGATAATCGCACTCACTCCCCATCCCCAAATGGTAAAATGTAGGGTGCGTTAGACGGCGACAATTTCTGCTTAAACTTAAATCTAACAATCCGTCGTAACGCACCACATCTATCATTAATTTATTTGGTGCGTTACGCTATCGAAGGGCGCACCCTACTAAAACCTAAAACCAATCATGAACGAAGCAAGAATAGAAGCTTACTTAGCCCTAATCCAAGCGCTCTTCCAGTGCGAAAATGGTCAGGAACCAGCGCTATTACAAGCTAATGCGGAATTACTTGATGCAGGCTTAGTCGCTGTGATGAAGCAGTATGCAGGCTTCTTAGAACAGCAAGGAGACAGCAATAACGGGAGATGGTTGCTGAATATGGCGCAACAGTTAGAACAATTTTTAGACCCGCCCAGAGATAACCAAAACCCCTACACCAGTTTTTTACAAACCCTACTGCAAACTGTCGTAGAAAGTCCCGGAAACCCCCAAGCAATTTATCCCCTGCTTGACAATAACCTCCATCTCTTAGATGAAAACTTAGTTAACCTCCTCCGTGCTTGGGGAAATCAAACCAAGGAACAAGCCAGTCCAGAGGAAACCTACCAACTAGCGGCACTCCTCTACGATCTTGCTTATGCTTTTTCTGGGTTTACTAAAGGTAATCCAATCATTAACCTAGCCATTGCCATCTATGGATACGAAGTTTGCGCCACCACCATCCGCCGCCAACCGGGATTAGAAAGGGATTTAGCCCAAACCCTCACTAATCTGGGCAATGCCTACAGCACCCAAGCCCAACTGGGTCAAGAGCCGGTAGCCAACCTAGAACGGGCGATCGCTACCTACACCGAAGCCACCACCATCCGCCGCCAACCCGGATTAGAAAGGGATTTAGCCGGAACCCTCACTAATCTGGGCGCAGCCTACAGCACCCAAGCCCAACTGGGTCAAGAGCCGGTAGCCAACCTAGAACGGGCGATCGCTGCCTACACCGAAGCCACCACCATCCGCCGCCAACCCGGATTAGAAAGGGATTTAGCCCAAACCCTCACTAATCTGGGCGTAGCCTACCGCACCCAGGCCCGACTAGGGAAAGAGCCGGTAGTCAAACTAGAACGGGCGATCGCTACCTACACCGAAGCCACCACCATCCTCCGCCAACCCGGATTAGAAAGGGATTTAGCCGGAACCCTCACTAATCTGGGCGTAGCCTACTACACCCAAGCCGAACTGGGTCAAGAGCCGGTAGCCAACCTAGAACGGGCGATCGCCAATTATCGAGAAGCACTTTCCTTTCTCAACCCCGCTCTCTTACCTGCTGACACCCTGAGAACTGGGCGCAACTTAGGCAATCTCGGTTTCCGGCAGGGTTGGTGGGACATTGCCTTAGAAGGCTACACCGTCGCCGTGGAAGCCGTTGAACAAAGCCGCGCCTGGGCAACCAGTGAAGTCCTTCGCCAAGAGATTGTCCGCGAGTCCATCGGTGTTTATGAAAACCTAATCCAAGCCGCCGTTAACCAAGGCGATCTCTCCCTGGCGTTGCGAACCGTCGAACGTTCCCGCTCCAAACGCCTCGCCGACCTGATCGCTGTGGGCGACCTCTACGCCGATGGGCGCGTTCCCCCAGAGATCCAAGCCTGGTATCAGCAGGTTAAGGAAAGCCGTCAGATCCAATCCCAACTCCGTCAAAACCCCCTCGACCAGCCCGGATTCACCCAGAAACCCCAACCCTACCCCATCGGTAACACCCGCGCCAGCTTTGCCACAGAACAACTCCAGGCCGCCGAAGCCGCCGAACGTCAAGCCTGGGACGCTCTCTACCGCTTTGATGCCATCACCGCCCAACTTCAGCAACCCCAACCCCAACCCCGGCTCGATGAGCTAACGGCGCTGCTTCCATCCCCCCAGACCGCCCTCCTCAGCTTCTATACCACCGCCACCCATACCCACATCTTTGTCCTGCGTCGCCCCTCCCGGGATGGCGGGGAAGGGGTCAACTGCCACACTATTCCCAATCCCCCGGAGTCCGCCAACGACTTGCAAAACTGGCTGGTCGTCAACTGGGTTAACCCCTACATTGAGATTAATCAAGCAGAGACCGCCCAATCCCGCCAGCAGCGTCGGCATGAGTGGCACCAAGCTATGGCCACTCGTCTGCAAGAACTGGCAACCCGCCTGCAATTCGATACCCTCATCCAACAGCACCTCCAGGGCATCACTGAGTTAATTCTGATTCCCCACCTGTTCCTGCACCAAATTCCCTTCGACCTTCTACCCACCGCCGAAGGTCAACTACTGGGCGATCGCTTTCGCCTTCAGTTTGTCCCCAGTACGAAAATTCTCGGACTGTGCCAAGAGCGATCGCAACCGACTCCCGACACCCTGGGGATTGTGGAAAACACCACAGAGGATTTGCCCTATACTCCCCTAGAGTGTGAGTGGGTCGCCCAAACCTGGAACGTGCCTCGCCAACGGCGGCTACAGGGGCGCACAGTCACCCCCGACTCTTATCTGCAATTGCTGAAACAAGTGCAGGCTTTGCTCTCCAGCCACCACGCCACCAGCCGCCCCGATGATCCCCTCAACTCCCACCTCGTCCTAGCCGAAGAGCAAAAAGTCACCCTCCGGGATTTACTTAGTCCCCTGTGGCGTTTCCCCGAATTGTCGGAAGTGTTTCTCTCCTGTTGTGAAACTGGTCTCAGTTTTGCCACTTCCCGAGATGAAGAGGGAAACCTGCGACGGGAATTACTGGACGAACCCCTCAGCTTAGGTACAGGCTTTCTGCTGGGGGGCGCTCGTGCTGTGATTAGTAGTCATTGGGCGGTGACTGATCTAGCGACGGCGCTGTTTTCCCGGGAGTACCATCGCGCCAGGCGGGCGGGAGAGGAACGTTTAACGGCTCTACATCAGGCTCGTCAAGCGCTGCGGGAGACTTGCCAAAAAGACTGGCGGGACAGTTTGACAGTCGATTATCAGCAGGCTTTCCAGATTTGGCAACAAATGCGCCAAACTAAGGATCCCAACGTCAATGCTGCTGGGGCTAATTATCAGAAAATCGGCGAATTGATCAAGTGGCTCGACGAATTTGCTCCCGACGCAGTGCCTTTTCAGGATTATCGTTACTGGGGGGCGTTCTATTGTCTGGGACTTCCTTAAATTATGAATTATTTCCTTGTTGCAAGTAAAACGTAGTGCGTTAGACGGCGACAATCTCTGCTTAAACTTAAATCTAACAATCCGTCGTAACGCACCACACCTATCATTAATTTATTTGGTGCGTTGCTAGTAAAACGTAGGGTGCGTTAGACGGCGATAATCTCTGCTTAAACTTAAATCTAACAATCCGTCGTAACGCACCACACCTATCATTAATTTATTTGGTGCGTTGCAAGTAAAACGTAGGGTGCGTTAGACGGCGATAATCTCTGCTTAAACTTAAATCTAACAATCCGTCGTAACGCACCACACCTATCATTAATTTAACTTTATTATAACATATAATTAATTTGCAAGAGTTCTTATCTATCATTAATTTATTTGATGCGTTACGCTATCGCTAACGCACCCTACTACTAATTATTGTACTGTAAAAGGATAATGCTGGGTTTTTAAAGGTTCCAATTTTAACAGGTCAAAAGCCCTATTTTTAAAGAGTTTTACCATTATTCAGCAATCCCTAATTAGGATAAACTCGCCCTTTCCAACCTCCCCCTTGGCCGCGCCAATAACGCAGGGCAGAATCGACGGTCATTAAACTATAAAAGAGGGCAATTAGGGGTAAAGTTAAAGCCCGCAGGGGGGATAATTTATATAGTCTTAAAGTCGGGCTATAGGAGAGGGCGATTAGTAATAAGGTGACGGCGCTAATTATGATAATTGATGTTTCTTTTAAGACTAATCCCCAGATTAAGCCCAAGGGGGCGGCTAAATAGGTTAAAAACATCCCGAAAATTGTGCCAATTAACCAAAGTGTTGAGTAATTTAGTTGTGTGAAGGCGGTGCGGGCTACCATATTCCAAATGCTTGCTAAATCTGGATAGGGACGGAGACTATAGGTGCTTTCTGTTAATCCTAACCAGATGGAACTCTCGTTATTTTCTGGGTGATTTTGCAGATATTTTTTAACCGCAATCGCCAAAGAACAATCATCAATTAAAGCTTGTTTAAGAATTTCAATACCGCCAATTTTTTCTAGGATATCTCGGCGAATTAAAATGCAACCCCCGGCGGCGGCTGCTATCGGGGAATTAGGATTATTAACTAGGGGGAAAGGATAGAGTTTCTCGAAGAAAAAAACAAAGGCAGGAATAAGAAATTTTTCCCAAAAACTGTCACAGCGTAGCAACACCATCAGGGAAACTAAAGCTTGTTTTTCCTGTACTGCTTTAGTAACTAATTGGGTTAAATTATCTGGTGCGTGGGCAATATCGGCATCGGTAAACAGAAAATAATCGGGTGCAAATTTCTCGGTAGCCTCTGTTATTCCCTGTTTCATTGCCCATAATTTACCCGTCCATCCTATCTCTAAAGGCTGTCCAGCAATAATAGTTATTTGGTAAGATTTATGAGATTGATCAGCAATTTCTTGAGCAACTTTTCCCGTGCCATCACTGCTTTGATCGTCAATTAAAATAATGGAAAATTCGCCTTGATAATCTTGGTTAAAGAGGGAAGCTAAACTGATGGGTAAAACGTCGGCTTCGTTTCGTGCGGGGATAATTGCCGAGACTTTTGGATAATTTGTTAAGGGAGAAGTGACAGAATTAATTTTTTGGTTAGATAGCCAAAATTGTCCCCTGGCTAAGATTAAATATAACCAAATTATTAGCGATAGGAAAGTAACTAATAATAATAAAAATGTCATAAGCTAGTCGGCTTTCGATGAGGGAATAGGGAACAGGTCAAAAAGAGTAAGTAGGTAGGTGTTAAAAGTTGTCAGCCACCCCCCTTATCAAGGGGCGCAGGGGGGATCCCCCCGCCTATCGGCACCCCCCTGATCAAGGGGGATCCCCCCGCCTATCGGCACCCCCCTTATCAAGGGGGGCGGGGGGGATCGTACCTAAAATCCATTTTTAAGTAGGGAGGTATGAAAAGCTTACAGATCCCCCCGCCGATCGGCACCCCCCTTATCAAGGGGGGCGGGGGGGATCGAACCTAAAATCCATTTTTAATTTAATTATAATCAGCTACTTATCAAATTTAGATGCACAACAGCTTAACCAGTTTGGGGTTTAACAGAGGGCATTTAGGGTAAAATAAAAGCAAGTTAGCAAGATTAGGCGAGGGAGTAAATCATGGATTATGATGTCGTAATTATTGGGGGCGGACCAGCGGGAGGTCACTGTGGTAGATTATTAAGTGAAAAAGGTTATCGTGTTCTTTTGGTGGAACAACATTCTAGTTGGCAAGATAATAATTTTTCTAGTGCCGCTTCTCCCCTAGAAATTTTAGAACAATTCAATCTCCCCGAAACCGTGGTGGCTAGGTTTTGGAAAAATATCGAAATTATCTCCACTAGCATACATCATTTTTGGTCATCACCGCAACCTTTAGGGGTAGTTTTTGAT
Organism: Microcystis sp. LE19-41.2A; assembly: GCF_027530405.1. NCBI lineage: Bacteria > Bacillati > Cyanobacteriota > Cyanophyceae > Chroococcales > Microcystaceae > Microcystis > Microcystis sp. LE19-41.2A. The sequence continues at coordinate 5,565 of NZ_JAPZQJ010000058.1, forward strand.
TTTGCCAAATTGCGAGAGTTTTTAGCGGCGGAAGTGCTGCGTTGGGGGGGAGAAGTTCGTTTAGGTTGTCGTTATCTGAAATATCAACAAACGGAGAATCAGCTAACTGTTTTCTTGAAATCAAAAGACGAGGAAATCGAAACAGTTAATACTCGTTTATTGGTTGATGCCACGGGATACGCTAGAGCAGTTATGTATAAACACAGACGAGAAAAACCTGATTTTCTAAAAGCAGTGGGCATTGAATATTTAATTACTGTGCCAGAAGTATATTATCAAAAATATCAAGATAATTTAGTTTTTTTTCTCGGTCATAAATGGAGTCCTAAAGGTTATAGTTGGATTTTTCCTATGGATAATCAGCAATTAAAAATAGGAGCTGCTTGGTTAGAGGGAGAACATCCTTATATTTCTGAAGTTAAGCCTTTAAAAAGTTATATTACACAAATTATTCAAACCTACATGAATCTCTCTAAATATGATATAATCGACATCCATGGTTCTATTTTAGAATATTCGCTCAATCTGCAAGATATTTATTATCAAGAACCGAATATTATAGCGATTGGTGATGCTGTTTCTACGGTTAACTTTTTAGGAGGGGAAGGTATTCGCTATGCTATGAAAGGAGCCGAAATTGCTTGTCAATACATGGAAGAATATTTACAGGGAAAATCGAGTAGTTTTGCCCCTTATCAACAGAGGATGCAGGAATATTTTCAACCAAAATGGAATTTATCCGATCGCCTCAGTCGCAAAGTTTATTTAGAATATAGTGATGTGCGTATAGATCAAGGAGTATCCTATCTCAAGTATCTTGCCACCCAGGATATAATCGACATTTTATTTTACTACAAATTTGAAAAATACACAAAAGGGTTAGGAGGATTTCTGCTGGGGAAATTACGTCAATGGTGGCACCGAATTTTCCCTAGTCAAAAACCTGAGTAAATAGGCTAGGATAAAGCTAAGGAAACAATATTGGTAAAGACCGTGAGTAAGTTTATTCGCTACAGTACAATTATCACTCTGCTGGGCATTTTAGCAGCCTGTAGTGGCAATCCTGCCCTAGAAAATCGTCTGGCTGCCGATCCTAATCTACAAACAAATCCCATACCGGAAAACTCTCCTAATAACCAGCAATTACCCGCAAATTTTCCCGCAGAAATTCCTCGATATAGTCAATCAGAATTATTATCCGTGCAGACAAATCCTGATAATACTGGTGGGCAAACCCGTTGGCAATCCAACGATCCCAGCAATGCGATCGAGGCTTTTTATCAACAGGAATTAGTTAATAATAATTGGGAAATTATCACTCCCTTTTCTGGGGAAGGAGTCAATAGTACCTTGACAGCCCGTCGAGATAATTTAGAATTAACTATCACCATAACTGCCACTTCTCCCAATACCGAATATAGCCTCGATTATCGTCCAACGGGAACCCCGATTGCTTCCCCTAGTCCCTCCCCCATTTCTTCCCCCTTACCCAATCTTAATCCCACCAGTTTTAACGATCTCGAATCCTTACCTAATCCCTTAAAAAGCCACATTCAAGACTTAGCTAGATTAGGAGTATTAACTGGTAATAACAATCAGTTTAACCCTAATGATACAATAACGCGCCGAGAATTTGCGCGCTGGTTGTTACAGGCTAATAATGCCATTTATGCCAATGTAGCGGGTAAACAAATCCGTTTAGCTACTCCCAATAGTTCCCCAGCTTTTAGTGATGTTAAAAATAACGATCCCGATTATATTTATATTCAAGGATTAGCGGAAGCGGGGTTAATTCCCTCTCCTTTAACGGGAGATAGTAGCGCCCTTTTATTCCGTCCCAATGCTCCTTTAACCCGGGAAGATTTAATCGCTTGGAAAGTGCCATTAGATATCAGAAAAGCTTTACCGAGCGCCAATCTTGATACGATTAAAAATACTTGGGGTTTTCAGGATACTAATAAAATTAACCCGCAGCTGGTGCGCGCTCTTTATGCCGATTTTCAAAATGCCGAACAAGCCAATATTCGGCGAGTTTTTGGTTTTACTACCCTATTTCAGCCAAAAAGACCGGTAAATCGCGCTGAAGCTGCCGCTGCTTTATGGTATTTTGGTTTTCAGGGTGATGGTGTTTCCGCTGCCGATGCTTTGCAGGGTCAAGATACGCAACAGAGTGGGGTTAATTAGGGTTTGCGGCAAAAAGTTTTTCCTGGGGGCAGGGTGTGGGGTGTGGGGTGTGGGGTGTAGGGTTTTACCGATTTTGAGGGGGTCAATTACCTAATTTTCAGGGAAAAAGTCCAGGAATTTTCCCCCCGATCACTCGCATATCCGGTACTTTTTGATTGACAAAAAGTCTAAAAGTCTTACCCAACAAGGTTTTTAGATTTATTCAGCAAGCCCTAATTGAAATTTGTCCATAAAAATTAAGGGTGTGTTAGGAAAATACAGACACTCTTTTTGACATTTCTTCATATCTATTCAGAAAAATTAACAGAGGATTCTTGACCCTGCAGCTAGGGGAATATTTTATGCTAAAGATATAACTCTGCTGCAGGGGATTTTCTTGCTGACTTCCGCTGCTATTAACATTATGACCCATCAAACTCTCAAACTCGCCGGGATGAGTTGCGCTGGTTGTGCTGATTCGATCGAACGGATAATTAAATCTATCCCCGGAGTGATTCGATGTCAAGTTAATTTTGGCATGGAACAGGTGGATGTGGACTATGATCCCAAGCGTACCGATCTTAACACTATTCAAGCAAAAGTTAGGGATGCCGGTTTCCAAGCTACACCGATAACGGAAATTAATCTCGAATCCAGGCCAGAAAAAGAACTTCTCACCAAACTATCGATCGCTATTGTTATTAGCATTATACTTTTTATCGGTTCTTTGCCGATGATGACGGGTTTATCTCTATCTTTTATTCCCCACTGGTTACACGCTCCCTTATTACAATTAATTCTCGCTACTCCCGTCCAATTTTGGTGTGGTCAAAGTTTTTATAAAAATGCTTGGAAAGCCTTTAAAAATCGCACTGCCACCATGGACACTTTAGTAGTTTTGGGAACCAGTGCCGCCTATTTTTATTCCCTGTTTTTAACCTTCGGGAGCGATTTTATCGAAAAACAGGGGTTTAATTCCCATGTCTATTACGAAGCATCAGCTATCGTCATTACTCTGATTTTACTCGGTCGTTTCCTCGAAAAACGTGCCAGAAAAGAAACGGCCGCCGCTATTAAACAATTAATGGGATTACAGGCAAAAACTGCTAGGGTAATTAGGGAAGAACAGACGCTAGATATACCAATAGAAGAGGTGAAAGTAGGAGATATAATTTTAGTGCGTCCGGGGGAAAAAATTCCCGTCGATGGCATAATTATCCAAGGCAGTTCTAGCATTGATGAATCGATGGTGACGGGGGAAAGTTTACCCGTGCGAAAAACCGTCAATCAACAGGTAATCGGTGCGACAATTAATAAAACCGGTAGCCTACAAATGCAAGCGTTACGGGTGGGAAAAGATACGGTTTTAGCTCAGATTGTCCGATTAGTGCAAACCGCGCAAGCATCAAAAGCACCTATACAAAGATTAGTCGATCGAGTGACCGCTTATTTTGTGCCGGTGGTGATGATTATTGCGGTAATAACTTTCTTATTTTGGATTCTCCGCACGGGTAATCTCACCCTCGCTTTGATTACAATGGTGGAAGTCTTAATTATCGCCTGTCCCTGTGCGCTAGGATTAGCTACACCCACCTCGATTATGGTGGGAACAGGACAGGGAGCAAAACAGGGAATTTTAATTAAAAATGCCGAAAGTTTAGAATTAGCCCAGGGCATTACTACTATTGTTCTAGATAAAACCGGAACTCTCACCCAGGGTAAACCAACGGTGACGGACTTCTTGACTCGCGAGGGGGTGGGGGATGGACGGGAATTATCGCTGCTGCAGTTAGTCGTATCGGTGGAGAATCATTCTGAACACCCGTTAGGAGAAGCAATAGTTAAATATGGGCGGTTAAACGCCATTAAAACCCTAGAAGTAACCGAATTTGACTCAATAACTGGGTCAGGAGTGCAGGGAAAAGTCGGGTCGGATTTAGTGCAAATCGGTACACAACAATGGTTAGAAAGTCAAGGGATCGAAACAAAAGTTCTTAAAAAAGTCGCCCACGATTGGGAATGGCAGAAAAAAACCGTGGCTTGGATAGCGGTTAACGGGCATTTAGAGGGGTTGATTGCCATTTCCGACGTTTTAAAACCTTTTTCTTCTTCAGTGGTCGCCAAGCTCAAAAAAATGGGCTTAGAGGTGATGATGATGACGGGGGACAACCTCGAAACCGCAGAAGCGATCGCCAGCGAGTTGGGTATCCGGCGCTTTTTTGCCGCACTCCGTCCCCAAGAAAAAGCCGAAAAAATCGAATATTTGCAGAAAAAAGGGAAAATAGTCGCCATGGTTGGAGATGGCATCAATGATGCGATCGCATTGGCGCAAGCGGACTTAGGTATTGCCATTGGCACGGGGACCGATGTAGCGATCGCCGCCAGCGATATAACCTTAATTTCGGGAGATTTACAGGGAATTGTGAGCGCTATTGAGTTAAGTCGGGCAACAATGCGAAATATCAAAGAAAATCTCTTTTTTGCTTTTATTTATAACCTGATTGCCATTCCCATCGCTGCCGGAGTCCTCTATCCTTTTCTGCTCAATCCGATTATTGCCGGTGCTGCCATGGCTTTAAGTTCCCTTTCCGTGGTGACGAATGCCTTGCGATTGCGTCGAGTTCATCCCAGGGTGGGGAGTGGGGTGTAGGGTGTAGGGTGTAGGGTGTAGGGTGTAGGGTGTAGGGTGTAGGGTGTAGGGTGTGGGGTGTAGGGTGTGGGGGTTATTTATTTTCAAGGGAACGAATCAAAGTTAGCAGGAGTCAGCCTACTGATTCACATTGATTAAGAATAGGATTGACGCTCTGAGGGGAAGCTAGTTCAACTCTTTGAGAGATTAACCAATGAGTCTCCAACTCTTTGAGAGAACCTTGAGCTATGTACAAAAATTGGATGTATTCTCCCCTGGTTTTGCGTCCATACCCCTCGGCAATATTCGCTGCTATTGACACCGAAGCTCGGCGAATCTGTGTTGTCATCCCATAAAGCTCTTCTTTGGGAAAAGTTTTAGTGAGACGATAGCAACTTTCAGCTAAATTTACGGACTCCTGCCAAACTCTTAAATCTCGGTAAGATTGAATTTTTGAATCCGCCATAGATTTTATCAACTTATCCCTATAGCCTACACTCTACACCCTGTCTCAAACCAAAAGATTGTACTACAATTTCCAGTACCCAGTTTCAATGCAAAGGGGGATAACTTTCGTTAACAATTCTTAAGGAAAAACCAGAAAAATTAGCTGTACGGGGGATGATACCGTAGAAAAGGCAATAGAATAATCATCCTGATATGACTGACTCCCCTGAAATACCTTATTTATTACGCGCTGCCAAAGGAGAAATCTTACCCCGTCCTCCCGTGTGGATGATGAGACAAGCAGGACGTTATATGCAGATTTATCGAGAATTGCGGGATAAATACCCCAGTTTTCGGGAAAGATCGGAAAATGCCGATTTAGCGATCGAAATCTCCCTGCAACCCTGGCGTGCTTTTCAACCGGATGGGGTGATCATGTTCTCCGATATCCTCACTCCCTTGGCGGGAATTGGTATTCCCTTTGATATTATCGAAAGTAAGGGGCCGATTATCGATTCTCCCATTCGTACTCAAGCGCAGGTGGACCAACTTAATCCCCTCGATCCCGATCAGTCTTTACCTTTTATCAAAACGATTTTAAAAACCCTACGTCAAGAGGTGGGAAACAAATCCACTGTCCTCGGTTTTGTCGGAGCGCCTTGGACTTTAGCAGCCTATGCAGTGGAAGGGAAAGGTTCTAAAAGTTATTCTGTGATTAAAGGGATGGCTTTTTCGGAACCCTCGGTACTGCACCAATTTTTAGATAAATTAGCGGATATGATCGCCACCTATGTCCGTTATCAAATTGATTGTGGGGCGCAAGTAGTACAAATGTTCGACTCTTGGGCGGGTCAATTAACTCCCCAAGATTACGATGTTTTTGCCTTACCCTATCAACAAAAAGTAGTTCGTTTGGTGAAAGAAACCCATCCCGATACACCGTTAATTCTCTACATTAGTGGCAGCGCCGGCGTTTTGGAAAGAATGGGTAAATCGGGGGTTGATATTATTAGCGTCGATTGGACCGTGGATCTGGCCGAAGCGAGACAGCGTTTAGGTAAATCGATGATGGTTCAAGGTAATATCGATCCGGGGGTTTTATTCGGTTCCCAGTCTTTTATTCGCGAGCGGATTATTGATACTATTCGTAAAGCAGGTAATCAAGGTCATATTCTTAATTTAGGTCATGGTGTTTTGGTGGGAACTCCTGAAGATAACGTGCGTTTCTTCTTTGAAACCGCTAAACAATTTAGTTATCAGGACTAGGGAACAGGGAACAGGGGATGGGGAAATGGGGAAATGGGGAAATGGGGGAATTCAACTAAAACCCTAAAACCCCAAAACCCCAACACCCTAAAACCCCAACACCCTTTTTACTTTTTACTTTCAAACTGTCCCCTAAATTCTGCCGTATCAATTAAAATAATGAAAAAAATATTTCTAACGGGTGTGAGTGGCTGTATTGGGCATTATATCGCTGAGATTTTACTGGAAAATCCCGACTATGAAGTATATTTTTTAGTGCGTAATCCCGAGAAGTTAAAATTTACTTACCAAGGGCGATCAAATGTTCATATACTTTTAGGCGATATGGAAAATATTGGGGTATATGCCGATCTTTTAAAAACAATGAATATAGCGGTTTTAATCGCTACCAGTTGGGGAGGAGAGGAGGAAAGTTATCAGATTAATGTGGTAAAAACCCTAGAATTAATTAGTTATTTAGATGCTCAAATCTGCGAGAAAGTCCTCTACTTTTCCACTGCCAGCATTCTCAATCAAAATAATCAACCTTTACCCGAAGCTGGGGAGATAGGAACTAATTATATCCGCACTAAATATATTTGTTATAGTAAATTTACTGACCTAGAAATCGCCGATAAAATTATCACTTTATACCCCACTTTTGTCTTAGGTGGTGACGAAAATAAACCCTATTCTCATATCTATGGCGGTTTACCGGATGTGTTGAAATATATCGGTTTAGTGCGTTGGTTTCAAGCTGATGGCAGTTTTCATTTTATCCATGCCAAAGATATAGCTCAAGTGGTGAATTATTTAATCGAAAATCCCGCACCAGAAAGCAAAATTGTTCTAGGCAATCAACGCACAACAGCTAACCAAGCAGTGGAGGAAATCTGTACTTATTTAAACAAAAAAATCTATTTTCGCATTCCTTTATCTTTAACCATTGCTAACTTTTTTATCAAAGTTTTTAACTTGCAGATGGAACCATGGGACCGCTTTGCCATGAATTATCGCCACTTCACCCACGTTAAAACCTATACTCCTGACGATTTTGGTTTAAAAAACTATTGTTCCACCCTCGATGATGTTTTAGCCTTGCGAGGAATTCCCCGAAAAAAACCCTAAGTAGTTGGGCTGCGGGGTTTGGGGGAGGCACTTCGTCCCCCGACGGGTAGGGTTGATTCATGAATCAACCCTACCTTGAATCAACCCTACCTTGAATCAACCCTAGGGGTTTGGGGGGTAGAACCCCCCAAAAACTTGGCTTGAATGATAAAATCAGAAATAACGCCCAACTCTTAACGCCAAATAGACTAATCTTGAAATTGTCTAGCATGAAATTGAGCGTAACGACCATTAAGATTTAATAACTCCTCGTGATTACCCACCTCGATAATTTCACCCTTTTCTAAGACTAAAATACGGTTAGCTTTTCTGACAGTTGCTAATCGGTGAGCAATAACAAATACCGTGCGCTCCGTCATAATTCTTTCTAAAGCTTCCTGCACTAAAGCTTCCGATTCCGAATCGAGCGCTGAAGTTGCTTCATCTAAGATTAAAATCCTCGGATTAGATAAAACCGCTCGCGCAATGGCGATTCTTTGTCTTTGTCCACCCGATAAATTAACACCCCTTTCTCCCACAGAGGTATAGTAACCCTGGGAAAGTTCACTGATAAATTGATGAGCGTTGGCAATTTTTGCCGCTTTTTCCACCTCTTGCAGATTAAAATCTCCCTGACCAAAAGCGATATTTTGGGCTATAGTGCCAGAAAAGAGAATATTTTCCTGTAAAACTACGCCAATTTGTCGCCGGAGACTTTTTAAAGTCACATCACGAATATCCACCCCATCGATTAAAATCTTGCCAGAAGTGGGGTCATAAAAACGCAATAAAAGATTAACTAAAGTGGTTTTTCCCGCTCCCGATGCTCCCACTAAAGCAATCATTTCCCCAGCGTGTGCAGTAAAATTAATATTTTTTAAAACCTGTCTGTCCTGGTTGTAATAAAAATTTACTTGACAATATTCAACTTCTTTGCTATGGGGTTGCAGATTGATCGCATTCGGTTTTTCGGTAATTGTTGGCAAAATAGCTAACAATTCAAAAATCCGATCCATGGAGGCTTGCCCCTGTTTAAATTGATTATAATTACTGGTAATATGGGCGATGGGATCGATTAACATTGCCACCGCTGCCACATAACTAACAAAGTCAATTCCAGTTAAATTCTTTTGGGAAATTTGCCAACCAGCGAGAAAGAATAAAAAGATGACACCGAGAGCTTGTAAGAATCCCACCACGACGTATTGTAAAGCTTTGGTGGATTCTGATAGGTATTGAGCGCGGCGATTTTCCTCCGCTTCTTGGGCAAAAAGCTCGGTTTGATAATCTTCAGCAGCGAAAGCTTGCACCACGCGAATACCGCCAAAAACTTCGGTTAATAACGCAGAAAGGTTAGATATTTTCGCTTGGGCGCGACGAGCATACTGTAATAATTTTTCACCAAAAAATCCCACCAAAACTCCCAACAAAGGAGCGATAATAATGACAGCGATCGTCAATTGCCAGTTAACAATAAACATATAGGCAAAGACGACAATTAACTGTAAGGCGGAGGGAATAAAATCATGGAAAAATTTATTAATTACTTCCCCAATGCGATCGATATCTTCCGTTAAACGATAGGATAAATCACCAGTTTTCGCCGTTTCAAAGTAATTTAAGCCGAGGGTTTGCAGGTGTGCATAAACTTTTTTTCTTAATTCGAGGGCAATTTTTAAAGAAGCTTTTGCCATCAGGGAATCTTGCCCATACTGAGACATTCCCCGCAGTAAAAAAACCACTGCCCCCACCCCCGAAAGTGTCGCCAATGCTTGCACATTTCCCTCGCCGATATATCTGGCCATTTGTCCAGCTAACCAGGCTAAAATCGGCCAAAATACCGTAAATCCGATCGTACAGATGAACGCCAAAATAATTGTTTGGGTTTGGGGACGGAGATAGGGAATGAGGTTCCAATAACTAGAGCGAGATTTCAAAATAATTTAGCGCCTTTAAATATTAAGTATTCCTGCAAAATTAATTTGCTAGTCGAGACAGTTATCAGTTATCAGTTATCAGTTATCAGTTATCAGAACGTAGGTTGGGTTGAAGCATGAAACCCAACACCCCCAGGGATTACGCTACCGCTAACCCATCCTACAAATAATTGTGCCTCCCTACTTACTGATCACTGATTACTGATTACTGTTTAGGCACTCTTGCACTTTGGCCAGAGGTTAACTGAGAGGTATAATTAACCTTGCTTAGGTACTGAAGAAAAGGAGATTAACTAGGGTCTGCTGAAAAAGTTTTTCCTGGGGGTAGGAGTCAGGAGTCAGGAGTCAGGAGTCGGTCGTTTCAGGTTTTGTTGTCCTCTTTTTTTTGTACCAGTTTGTGTACTCAAAGAAGGATAATGCAAGGTTTTTGAAGGTCTTAATCCTATTTTCGCAGCATGAACATCGGATTTTAGCAGGTCAAAAGCCTTATTTTAAAAGGGTTTTACCATTATTCAGCAAACCCTAACTAACAAATTTGCCTAAGGGGTTAATCGGGGTGTAGAGACGTTTTTAGTCCACGTCCCTACGATGTTTTCCAATAATACAAAGTTATTATGCGATTAAACCGCCACAGCTTGATGAATGTAGCCTAATTCCGTCAATTTGTTCCAGACTTTGGCGACACTTTCCTCTAAAGTCTCTAAATCGGTGCGGCATTCCACTTCCGGGTTAAAAGGTGGTTCATAGGGATCATCAATTCCCGTAAAAGACTTGATTTCGCCAGCACGCGCTCTTTTATATAATCCTTTCACATCGCGATCCTCACAGACGTTTAAGGGAGCATTCACGAAAACTTCGACAAAATTGCCGATTTTTCCCCGTACTTCCTCGCGAATCTCACGATAGGGAGAAATAGCCGAAACTAGGACAATCACACCGTGACGGGTGAGCAAATTGGACACAAAACCAATGCGACGGATATTTTCATCGCGATCCTCTTTACTAAATCCTAAACCTTTGGTGAGGTTCGTCCGTACTATATCGCCGTCGAGAACTTCAATGGAATAACCTTCAGCGATTAATTTTGCCTGTAATGCCTCGGTAATCGTGCTTTTCCCCGCACCGCTCAATCCTGTTAACCAAACCGTCACGCCGCGCTGTTTCATAGTAATCATTAATAATACTTAAATCCTGTTTAGCGTACCATATCTCAGGGATCAGTGATCAGGAGTCAGGAGATAGGAGTCAGGAGATAGGAGTCAGGAGATAGGAGTCAGGAGATAGGAGATAGGAGATAGGAGATAGGAGATTATTTTATTTATTCTCCCCACCCCCCCCCCCCCCCCCCCCCCACCCCCCACCCCACACCCCCCACCCCCCACCCCACCCCCCCCCCCCAACACCCCCCACCCCCCCCCCAACACCCCCCACCCCACAACCCCCACCCCCCCCCCCCCAACACCCATTCCCCCACAA
>NZ_JAPZQJ010000203.1:0-1580 GCF_027530405.1 Microcystis sp. LE19-41.2A
ACTGCTCCCACAGGGAAGCGCTCTCGCGCTGTTGTAGAGTGGTGGTCATTGGTTTATGATTCCTATTAAGTTATCGAGGTACGATTGATTGATGATGTCTCTATCTTAAAGACTTTGTAACGGTTTGTAAAGGGGTTTGACGATATTGTTACTTATACTATTGATAAGCTGGGGTTATGAAATGGGTCGGGTGCGGTCGGGTCTTTTCTGATCTAAGATTGAAGACATGACTCGACAACCTCACGACCAATTTGCCAAACAATACCTAGAAGAATTGCTGTCTCCCCTGGGAAAGGTGGAAGTCAGCAAAGAGGTGGCGGATGAAACCCGTCAGGTGGATATTTTCTTCTCTCCTCACCCTAATATGCGGGGAAATGCTCAATCTTTGGGTCTTTTAGGGCAAATGGTGACAACAAGCACTTTGCTTGAGCCTTTTCGCAATGCTCCCAATCGAACGGAAATTCGCAACTGTATCTTAAAACTGTTTTCGATTTTCGCTGAACTTCAACGGAAAGGGAAACGGGAAAAAACTGAGTTAAACGAGGATGACTTACCTAAATTATGGATTTTGGCTACTTCTATTAGTTTCCAGATCCTAGAGAGTTTTGATGCTAAATTAGAACTAGAAAACTGGACAGAAGGGATTTACTTTTTATCTCCCTCTCACCGAACGGCAATTATAGCGATTAATCAGTTACCTATTACCCCAGACACTTTACTGTTAAGATTGTTGGGACGGGGGAAAACCCAAAGCCAAGCGGTGAGAGAGTTGCTTGAGTTGCCTTCTGGCGATTCCTTCCGTCAAAATGTCATGGAATTATTGATTAGTTGGCGTGTGAGTGTTGAAATTAACAATCTTTTAGAATCAGAAGATAGGGAGGTATTTATGGCTTTATCTCAATCTTATTTAGAGTGGAAAGAGGCGACCAAACGAGAAGGAATTCAACAAGGAATTCAACAAGGACTTCAACAAGGACAACGACAAATTATTGAAAATTTAATGCAAGTGAGGTTTGGAGAATTGGATGAGTCTTTAATAAAAGTCATTGATGAGTTGCTTAAGTTATCACCGATGGAGTCTAGTCGTTTATTATTGGACTCTTCACGGGAAGATTTAATCAGACGATTCCTCTCTGAATAAATTAATTAAGCTGGGTTAAAATACGTCTTAGCTTAAACAGCTTCAAAGAAGCAATAACCGGCGGAAAACGGGAGGATATTATTTAACAGATGAAGAATTGCGATAGACCTGAAAAGATGCTTATGGTTTAGCGTTAGTACAAGCTACTTTAGCGGCTTTTAAAAGAAAATATGGAGTCAACGAATTAGCAAAAATTGTGATAAAATGCGATTATTTACCAAGCAATGGTGTTGATTTTGTGGTGATTATATTCTCTTAAATCTCTACAGATGAATTAGAATAGACTCAAAAAGTGAAGATTTTGGCTCTTCGTTACTTGTTATGGTTCGATAGGGGGGCATAAATCGACTAAATCCTTATCTGGCAAGAGACTTAATTGATTAGTTCGCTCTAGATAAAAAACAATTGACAAAAATCGCTAAATGCCTTTCTATATAAG
>NZ_JAPZQJ010000292.1:0-2762 GCF_027530405.1 Microcystis sp. LE19-41.2A
AATCCTTATCTGGCAAGAGACTTAATTGATTAGTTCGCTCTAGATCAAAAATAATTGACAAAAATCGCCAAATGCCTTTCTATATAAGGGTTCCATCCCTTATAACCCCCGTCCATTGCATAACAAAAACCGAAGAACCAGATTCCGTCTGCAAATCAGGTGGATGCCAACCAGCTTTAACCCAATTTTTACGCACAATAACAGCCAGATTACTATTTAATCTTAAAGCTACAATTGTTGCTCGACCACAAGCCGTTACTCCCATAATTTCCGTTCCCTCTTGAGTCCAAGTACAATGTTCTTGCCATTTTTGAAGGCGAGGATTAAATAAGGAAACCAACACCTCATATTTGGGATCAATAGCCTCAGTTTGAATCCATTTATATTGATTACATAATTCACAAGCTAAACATAAATTATCTTCTGTATTAGCACCACCTTTAGCTAAAGGTTGGATATGATCAATTTGTAATCTCCTCATAATATAATCTTGGTGAATTAGGCAATATTCACAGCGATTTCCTGCCCGTTGTTTAACTTTTTGGCGTAAGGTTTCTATGAGAAAACTCATGGTATTAAAGGCTCTCTCAAACCTCGTTTAACGGCTTCAGCTAAGGCTATTGACTTTCTTAATTGTCCCATTTGGTAAATTGAGATTAAAACTAATAATTCATAGCCTTCGGCTTCGGTTAAGCCCGTATTTTTTCCCTTAGCTTGTAACTCTCCCAAGCGTTGATTTTGAACAGCATCCATTTTTGAATTAGCTAATTCAATAATTTCGGAATCTAAAAGATGGGAAACTTCAAGATGATTGCCCACAGCTGAGAGATTATTAAAGGTAGGCAAAATGATTTCTAAGGTATCAATTAAAACCTCTGATAACTCTCGTTCTGTAGCCTTTCCTAAACATTGGGCTGATTCAACTAAACTGACGGGTAAATCAATAGTAATTTGAGTCATTTGTCTAAGGAGTATTGAACTAATTGTGCAGCGAAGTGATCGCAATCGCATTACCATCACGAGAGACGGTAGCGGTATTTTCCTGTTGGACAGGAGCAGCATTGCGGGGTGTCAGTTTTTTAGTTTTCATGGGGTAAGTCCTCCAATCATTTTGATCTGCTCTCTTTATACCTAATTTTGTCTCAGATTCAAAAGTTTTATTCTGAGTTTTTATCTATCTTTGTTATAGTTTTTTATCTCTGTTCAATGTTATTACAGTTTTTCTGTTTAAATTTCCCGAAGAAAAAAAAACACCAGATGCTATTGGGGAGCAGGGAAGAATGATACCCTTAGATGGATGCGATCGCTTTCTTAATCAACATCAAACATAGCATCTAAATCTCTATATCCATTCACGACTCTTGCGATTTCAATTCCGTTTTCAAGAGGAAAATAAAAGATTAGATAATCTTCTACAGGAAAACTTCGTAAGCTAGGGATTAACTCATCGCGCCTACGTCCCAGATTGGGGAATTTAGCTAATTTTTTACAAGCCTGTTGGATTTTTTCTTTTAAAATTCTAGCAGCTTGCGGATTTTTCCCAGCCAAGTAACTATTAACTTGCTTTAAATCCAATCTAGCTGAGGGTGAGAAAATAATCGGCTCTTCGTTACTTGGTATGGTTCGATAGGGGGGCATAAATCGACTAAATCCTTATCTGGCAAGAGTTCTATTGATTAGTTTGTTCTAGCTCGAAAACAATTGACAAAAATCGCATCAATGTCCTTCTCTATAAGGGTTTCATCCCTTATAACTCCGTCCATTGCATAGCACAAACCGAAGAACCAAATAATCTTTGACATTATTTCTGACTCATTGGGAAAACTTTAGCCTCTATTTGTTGTAAATCTTCTTCTAATTCTGAAAAAACCTCTTCGCCATTAATTCCTTCCTGTCGTCTTAATTCCTCAACGCCAATCATAACTTCCCGTTTCAATTCTTCAAATCTTTCTCGGTAAATTCTGTCTCTTTCTGCCAATAAACGCAATCCCTCTTGAATAACGGCTAAATCATCTTGATATTTTCCTGTTTTAATTTGTTGAGCAATCAAATCTTCTATTTCCGGTGTCAGTTGGATAGTGTTCATCGCTTCTCCATAATTACTTTTATATCATCCTAGCTGAGTATTATAGCGCAGACTTTTTAGCATCTTATAATTTTAACAGATTTTGGACAGACTGCGAGATAGACGGGTTCATCTCCCTGAACCTAAATCTTCTAGCACTCGTGAGCCGGAAAAGGGAGACAGCAGAAGAGCAAAAGCAAAAACCCGTACTCCCTTGCTCCCCCTCGGCTCTTCTGGTTTCTGTGTGGAAACGAGGTCTATACTGATAGTTTCTTCGACAAAATAGTCCTAAAAGTGTTGCCCGATAAGCATTTCACGATTACATAAGCAAAAATTATCACACAAAGTCGAGAAGAGCCCCCCCTCTCCCCTGCTCCCCGCTTCTTCACCCCCCGAAGCAATCTCTCAAAAGTTTTAATTGTTCTGATTAGTAATAAATTGACGAACAATCTCAACTCTTAGATTTAATTCCCGTGCAATTTGTTCTTCATTAAGTCCCCACCTAACCAGAAGGGGAATTGTTTCTAATTTCCCTTCAAGCTTCCCTTCAAGTTTCCCTTCAAGTTTCCCCTCTTCCTTAGCTTCTTGATAAAACTTGGTTTGTTTCCATTCCGTGAGATTAAACATGGCTTCTAACTCCTGGCGACTTTTCTGCGGAAATTTGTAGATAATAATCTTCTCGATTAACTCGATAACA
>NZ_JAPZQJ010000574.1:0-5903 GCF_027530405.1 Microcystis sp. LE19-41.2A
CGTTCAAAAACCTTGCATTATCCTTCTTGTAGTACATCGCTTGGTACAAAAAACAAGGGCAACAAAGCCTAAAACGACCGACTCCTGACGACCGGCTACTGACTCCTACCCCCAGGAAAAACTTTTTCAGCAGACCCTAATTCGGGCGGATCTTGCAGGTCAGCATCCAAAACAATAATTACTTGTCCTCGGCAAAAATTAAGTCCAGCAGTTACCGCCGCTTGATGACCAAAATTGCGGGCGAAACTGATATAACATACTCGTGAATCAGCTTTGTGCAGTTCTCGCAGCAGTTTTAAGGAACTATCTTTACTACCATCATTTACTAGAATTAATTCTACCGCCCCATCTAAATTATTCATGATGGCACTCACCCGGCGATACAGTTCGGCAATAGTTTCTTCCTCGTTATAGATGGGGACAATCAGGGAATATTTTAGCATTTGCATAATAATATTTGACCAGTAATTGATTGAAAAAAAATCGATTTAATCCCAGTTTTTTCCTCCTGTGTTTAATAATTATCTTAGGTTCAAGATTCTGACAGGAGTATAATTTTGTCAAAGTGAAAACCCGATTAGCCAACGATTTACCTCCTTTCTTCCGGCTCCTAACTCAGAGAATTCTGCCGTCAATCTCTTTACTTAGCGAAGAAAATCCTCGATCGCCTGTCCCGTCTCTTTTGGTGCTTCTTCTGGTAAAAAATGACCGCTGGCGATCGCCTGTCCCGTGACTTGATTAGCTAGCTGCTGCCAAAGAGCGATCACATCGTATTGACGTGCAATGAAACCTTTTTCTCCCCAAAGAACCAAGAGGGGAGAGGAAATTTTCCGGTCTAAATCCTGACGATCATGCTCTAAATCGATGGTAGCGGCAGCCCGATAATCGGCACAAGTGGCGGTTATCGTGCTTAAATCTCGAAAACAACGCCGATATTCCCCCAAAGCTTCCTCTGTAAAAGCGCTAAAATCTCGACCCCAACTTTGCAAGCAATGTTGCAGATAATAATCGGGATTAGCGGCGATCAGGGTTTCGGGAAAAGGGGAAGGCTGAATCAAGAAAAACCAATGATAGTAGGCAGTGGCAAAAGTTTGCTCAGTCGCCTCATACATCGCCAGCGTTGGGGCTATATCGAGTAAAACGAGTTTTTTTACCTTTTCGGGAAAATCAAGGGCGAGACGGTGGGAAACTCGCGCCCCTCGATCGTGGCCGATTAGATAAAACTCCTGATAACCCAATTTTTCCATCAGCAATACCTGATCGAGGGCCATGACTCGCTTGCAGTAATTGCTAGAATCCTCTAGGGGTAAGGGTTTATCGCTATCCCCGTAGCCGCGCAGATCCGTGGCGATCACCGTAAAATTAGCCGCTAATCGGGGGGCGATTTTATGCCACATTTGATGGGTTTGGGGATAACCATGGAGCAAAAGCAGCGGAAAACCGCGCCCACCTTTGACACCATTGATAGTAATGCCATTAACTTCTAGCTGAAATTTGCGAAAATTTGTCAGCATTTTTGCCTCCTGTCACCTTGGGGAAAGATAATTGCATCATCTGGCAAAAGTGACCCAATCAGTAAAGTTTTTTCACTATAGCCGCTCAAGCCGCTGCTTTTCTGGTAGATTAAAACCATTGGGTTGCTCAAAAATCAACGAGTTAAGCAGTAATTTGATTATGATCTCGATTATCTATTCCGATGAATTTCTCGATCACGATACAGGTATTTACCATCCCGAAAAAGCGGCGCGTTTAACGGCAATTGTCGGAGCTTTAAAACAAACAGAATGGCAGTCAAAATTAACATGGCATTTACCGACACCGCTCGAAATTCGTGACGAAGTACTCCCTTTGATCAAACAAGTTCATAATCAAGATTATGTTGATATATTGCGGCGAATTTGTCAACAGGGTGGGGGAAGATTGGATGCAGATACTCCCGTTTCTGCGCGTAGTTACGATGTGGCGTTACTAGCGGTTAGTGGCTGGTTAGATGGAGTCGATCGAGTCTTATCCACTGGCGATCCTGCCTTTATTTTAGCCCGTCCTCCCGGACATCATGCCACTTCTAATTATGGCATGGGTTTCTGTCTGTTTTCTAATGCTGCTATTGCCGCCTATTATGCTTTAGAAAATAAAAGAGTGCAAAAAGTAGCGATTCTTGATTGGGACGTACATCACGGCAATGGCACCCAGGATATAGTCGAAAATCATCCCCAGATTGCCTATTGTTCCCTCCATCAATTCCCCTTTTATCCCGGCACGGGAGAAGCGAGAGAAAAAGGTGAGTTTAATAATGTTTTGAATATTCCCTTATCGGCGGGAAGTACGATTAAAGATTATCAAGAACATTTTGAGGGGCAAGTCATACCTTTTCTGAAAGATTTTCAACCGGATTTAGTGATTGTTAGTGCTGGATATGATGCCAATCAAGCGGATCCTCTGGCGGGAATTTGTTTACACCCACAGGATTATAGAATTTTAACCAAATACCTCTTAACTCTCGATAAACCGCTGCTTTTCGGCTTAGAAGGCGGTTATGATTTAGAAGCTTTAGCGGCTTCCGTCGTCGCCACCTTAGAAGCTTTGCTCTGATCCTAATCCGGGTAATCGTTACATTTCTTTAAAAAGATTGGTAACAAAGCGATCGAATGCGGTAAGGTAAACGATCGATAGAAAAAAACCTTGACCTAGTTGCCTTTTAAGATTATGAACTCCCTTGCGCCACACCTCAAAGCCAAAGCCCTCAAGCCCAATAGTCGTCGTCCTGCCAAAGAATTGTGTAGCGAGTGCGGACTTTGTGACACTTATTATATTCACTATGTTAAAGAAGCTTGTGCTTTTCTCAATCAACAAATCACTGATTTAGAAGCAGAAGCACACGGCAAAAGTCGCGACTTAAATCAGGAAAATGATCTCTATTTTGGTGTTCATCAAGAGATGATGGCTGCCAAGAAAAAACAAGCTATCCCCGGGGCGCAATGGACAGGAATCGTCAGTACAATTGCCTGTGAAATGCTCGATCGTGGTTTAGTAGAAGGGGTGGTTTGTGTGCAGAATACCGCCGAGGATCGCTTTCAACCGCAGCCGATTCTCGCCCGTACCAGGGAAGAAATTCTCGCCGCTAAAGTTAATAAACCGACTCTTTCTCCCAATTTATCAGTCCTAGAAGAAATTGAAAAATCGGGCATGAAACGGTTATTAGTTATCGGAGTTGGTTGTCAAATTCAAGCCCTAAGAGCAGTAGAAAAAAAATTAGGCTTGGAAAAGTTATATGTCTTAGGAACTCCCTGCGTCGATAATGTCACCCGCTCAGGACTGCAAAAGTTTCTAGAAACTACCAGTCGTTCCCCAGAAACCGTGGTTCATTACGAATTTATGCAGGATTTTCGGGTACACTTTAAACACGAAGATGGCTCGATGGAAATGGTTCCCTTTTTTGGCTTAAAGACTAATAAATTAAAGGATGTTTTTGCCCCTTCCTGTATGACTTGTTTTGATTATGTTAACTCCCTTGCCGATTTGGTTGTGGGCTATATGGGCGCACCTTTTGGCTGGCAATGGATTGTCGTTCGTAATGATACGGGCAAGGAAATGTTAGAGTTAGTTAAAGACCAATTAGATACCCAAGATGTTATGTCTAGTGGTGATAGAAAACAGGCGGTACAAAATAGCATTCCTGCCTATGATAAAGGTGTAACCTTGCCGATGTGGGCGGCAAAAATGATGGGAGTAGTAATTGAAAAAATCGGGCCTAAAGGTTTAGAATATGCTCGCTTTTCCATCGATTCTCACTTTACCCGTAATTACCTTTATGTTAAACGTAATTATCCTGAAAAATTAGCAGCTCATGTTCCTGAATATGCTAAGAAGATTGTGGAACAGTATAAATTGCCCGATTAATTAGGGTATGCTGACAAAGTAGGGGCGCATCATTCGGATAGCAAATCTACGGTTTCAGCGATAGGTTATCGTCCGAATACTTCGCCTCAAGTCAATGATAGGTGGTGCGTTACGACGGATTGTTAGCTTGAAGTTAAAGCGGAAATTTTGGCCGTCTAACGCACCCTACTGGACTAGGTAATAGGTGTAGGGGTAATTCATGAATTACCCCTACAATCGGCTACGTTTTACTAAATCTGGATGTTGTCAAATTTTCTCTTGACAAAGGCGACTTGACATGACATGATATTATATTCATAATGGAAAATCCGTGCGCCTACAAACCCTCTTTTCATGAATTTTCAAGGTCTAGTTTATTCGCCATAATGGGTTTTAGCACGATGAATATAGATTAACTTCTGTTCATCATCAGTCTAAACTTTGATTGTAATGATTGAATGAATACTATGATTGTGTTGTATGCTGACTTCATAAACCATTAATCAATGTCTCCCAAGACTTCCTCAAGAGAATAGGTTTCATTTTCATTAATTTGCTGTAGAGATAGTTGTAAGCTTTCTCTTAAATCGGGAATAGAGAGTAATTCGATGGTTTCTTGTAAACTTTCATAGTTTTTTTGGGAAATCAAAATTACAGAGTCCTCCTGATTCTCAATGGCATAAATTTTGTTATCTTCTGTAACCGATTTAACCAGACTTGGTAAATCGGTTTGAGCATCGGCGATTTTAATTTTTTTGATCATAATTAATCCTTTTTTTGATGATGAAATAATAAAAATTATTGTAGGGATTTAACAATCTCTCCTAATCACAGTCCAGACAGCATCCTCCTATAATTATCCATCATTGTAGTCATCAGTGATTAATTCAATCACTGTCAATGGTGGTGGTGCGTTACTGGACTAGGTAATAGGTGTAGGGGTAATTCATGAATTACCCCTACAATAACGTTTTTCTGGATGTTGTTAAAATTTCTCTTGACAAAGGCGACTTGACATGATATTATATTCATAATGGAAAATACTTGCGCCTACAGACCCTATTTTCCAAAGCATTCAAACTCTATCTTAATTCTACTTGCCAGAGTTGGGACAACATAGTTTTAAATTCTCCATAATCGTTTGAGTATGGGGATGATTTTCCCCTAATCCTTCTCTGAAAATATTAATCGCTTCTAGAGAGAGAGGTTCCGCTTCTGTGTACCTGTCTTGGGAATGATACAATAGTCCTAAATTGTTGAGAGATACCAATTTTAATAACTAAGATTGGGAATATTTTGAAAATGCTTAATGTTAGCTGTAATCAGAGTATAATCACAATAAATAGCAGTCGCAGCAATAAACAAATCAATCGGGGTAATGAGTTGTCCTTTTATTCTAAGATTAACGTATATTTGAGTAGCTATATCACTAATTTCACGATCATAACCAATTACTTCACTGACTTCTGCAAGACGTTCAAATTGTTGTTGTTGATTTCGTGCATCTTTATACAATAAACCACTTTTAATCTCGTAATAGGTAAAGATTGAAAACGATATATAAGTATAGTGTTGTCGATAGATGCGGAATTGTTCAATTACTGCGGGATTGCCTCGTAAAAAATAAGAGAGGATATTGGTATCAAGTAATGCTTGTTTCATAAGTCATTTCGTCTTAAATCAAGTTGACGATTAGCTTCTGCTTCTTCGACAATCTCTTGCATAGTATTTTCTATATCTGCTGCCATACCAGCAAATTCCATAAAGTCAACGTCTGGATGTTTTGTTTTTATAGATTGGACAAAATGCAGGATTTCCGGCAGCAGAGAAATGGGAGTTGTTTCAATTTCTTTAATAAGTTGTTCTTTAAGTGTCATAGCTTTATCAGTTATCAGTAATCAGTTATCAGTGATTAATTCAATTATAGTCCATCATTCAATCATTCCAATCACTGTCAATGGTGGTGGTGGGTTACTGGACTAGGTAATAGGTGTAGGGGTAATTCATGAATTACCCCTACAATA
>NZ_JAPZQJ010000366.1:0-27212 GCF_027530405.1 Microcystis sp. LE19-41.2A
GATCCCCCCTGCCCCCCTTGATAAGGGGGGTGCCGATAGGTGCGGGGATCTGATAACTTTTAACGCCTACCTACTTAGGGTTAGCTGAATAAATCTTAAAACCTTGTTGGGTAAGACTTTTAGACCTTTTGTCAATCAAAAAGTACCGGATATGGGAGTGATCGGGGGAAATTTAGGCACTTTTTCCCTGAAAATTAGGTAATTGGCCACCTCAAAACTGGTAAAACCCCACACCCCACACCCCACACCCCACACCCTGCCACCACCGAAAAACTTTTTCAGCAAACCCTACTTATTATCTTAAAGTCGATAAAAACGGAACTTCCCAGGATTGTCCTAATTGTGGCGCAATTACCGGCAAAAAAGCGTTATCGGAAAGAGTCCACCGGTGTGATTCTTGCGGCCACATTGAACCGAGAGATACGGCATCAGCGAAGGTAATCGAGAACCGAGGAAAAAACGCGGTCGGACTGACCGTGTTAGAAAACGCTTGCGGAGGCGGTCGGTTGGGGGTCGTTCAGTTAAACCTGTTTGATCTAGTCAAGAGCAGATGAACCAAGAATCCCCCCCTAAACCGCTCGCGCGGTTTAGCGGGGGAGAGTCAAGCTTCCACTAAACGAAAAGCCGCACCCAAACCGACAGCGATCTCATCGGGAGAAATTCTGCCATCATGGTTAATATCGATCGCATCAAATACCGCATCGGTTCCCGCCCATTCTTCCCGGGTGATGAAACCATCCCCATCATGATCATAGACTCGGAAAATATCTTCGGCGGCGTGTTCTAGGGTTGACTGACCTTCCAACTGGGTTAAACGTTGAATCAGCAATTGTTCTAATAATTCTAAAGCTTTGGTAAAACCTTGAATACCTTCCGTTAGTTTTTCGGAAGCCATGGCATCTTCGGCGTGCATTTTCTCAAAAGTCGCTTGATCCATGGCAATTTTGACAATATCAAGGGTTGCGGCCTGTGCTGGATCGAGCTTACGGGGTAAATCGGCTTCTGTCTCTTGCAATTGTTCGAGCAGTTTCGGAGAAATGGTTAAAAGATCACAACCAGCTAACTCGCAAATTTCGCCGATATTGCGGAAACTTGCCCCCATAACTTCGGTTTTATAGCCAAACTTTTTATAGTAGTTATAGATCTGGGTAACGGATTGGACTCCCGGATCTTCAGCGCCAACGTAGTCTTTACCAGTTTCTTTTTTATACCAATCGAGAATCCGACCGACAAAGGGAGAAATTAAGGTTACTCCCGCCTCCGCACAGGCGATCGCCTGATGGAACCCGAATAATAGGGTTAAATTACAGTGAATTCCTTCTTTTTCGAGGACTTCTGCGGCTTTAATCCCTTCCCAAGTCGAGGCAATTTTAATTAAGACTCTTTCTCTAGAGATACCCGCTTTTTCATACTGGGAAATGAGATAACGGGCCTTGTGGATGGTAGCTTGGGTATCGTAGGAAAGACGAGCATCCACTTCGGTGGAGACGCGGCCGGGGACGATTTGCAGGATTTGCAGACCAAAACCGATGGCTAGGCGATCGAAAGCTAATTTGGCCACATCTTCCGGGGTGGCCTGCTTTCCCAATTCTTTTCTGGCCGCTTGCAGGGTTTGATCGACAATCGGCCGATATGGGGGCATTTGGGCCGCGGCCGTGATCAGGGAGGGGTTAGTGGTGGTATCCTGGGGTGTAAAAGCTTCGATCGCTTGGATATCGCCGGTATCGGCAACAACCACTGTAAATTCCCGTAATTGTTCTAGTAGGGTTTTAGCCATAACTTCTCCAGATGCGTGTTAACGCAAGACTTTATCTGGATCTTAGCGATTCGATCGAGAGGAAGGGGAAAATTCCCGATTGATTTAATTCCCAAGCACAGACCTGGCCAAAGTGGGGATAAGCGCAGCAATCTTTTAGCTACTTCTTGCCCAAAGTCCTTTATTTATGATAGTATTAGTGATTGTGTCGATTTAATAAAACGGAGTTTATGCCCAAGCTAAAAACGCGAAAGGCGGCGGCCAAACGATTCGAGGCCACGGGAAGCGGCAAAAAAATCAAACGTCGCAAAGCCTTCAAAAATCACCTACTCGATCATAAAAGTGCCGAACGCAAGCGCCGTCGTTTGTCCCAGATTACCTTGGTACACGAGCGCGACGAGAAGGAAGTGCGCTTAATGTTGCCCTATTTGTAAGTTTTCCAGAAAAATTGTCTAAAGGATTATCATGTCTAGAGTAAAACGGGGGAATGTCGCCCGCAAGCGACGCAAAAAAGTTCTCAAATTAGCCAAAGGTTTTCGCGGTTCCCACTCGCGCTTATTCCGTACAGCGAACCAACAGGTAATGAAGGCCTTGCGGAATGCCTATAGAGACCGTCGCAAACGGAAACGCGATTTTCGTCGTCTTTGGATTACCCGCATTAATGCCGCTGCTCGTCAACAGGGCATCAGTTACAGCCAACTGACCGGACAATTAAAGAAAGCTAATATTCTCCTCAATCGGAAAATGTTAGCTCAATTAGCTGTCCTCGATCCCGTCGCTTTTGCTAAAGTGGTAGAAACAGCCAAAGGATAATTTAGCCCCAAGCATGACGGAAACTTGGCAAACGATTCAATTCCCCAGTTCAGAAAGTGCGATCGCTTTAGCGGGTCATCAAGAAGCTAACCTCAAATTGATAGCCAGGCAAACTGGGGCGAATTTAGTCCTCAGAGGCCTGGAATTGCGGATTGCGGGGCAACCGACCCCGGTGGAGCGTGCCACAGCGATTGTACGCTCCTTAAGTATTTTATGGCAAGAGGCCAAGTTAATCGCCGAAGCCGATATTATGACGGCTATCCATGCCCTCGATACGGGGCGTTCTAGCGAGTATAAAGAACTACAGCAGGATATTCTCGCTCGTACCCGTCGCGGGGAGCTAATTCGGGCAAAAACCTTCCGTCAGCGTCAATATATCCAAGCGATTCAAAGTCACGATATCACCTTTTGTATTGGACCTGCTGGCACGGGGAAAACCTTTTTAGCCGCCGTTTTAGCCGTACAGGCTTTATTAGAAGATAAAGTAGAACGAATTATCCTCACCCGACCGGCCGTGGAAGCGGGGGAAAAATTAGGCTTTCTCCCGGGGGATTTACAGCAAAAAGTCGATCCTTTTTTGCGTCCCCTCTACGATGCTTTATACGAATTTATCGAAGCGGCCAAAATTCCCGACCTGATGGAACGGGGTAAAATCGAAATCGCACCCTTAGCTTATATGCGGGGACGAACCCTAGCTAATGCTTTTGTTATCGTTGATGAGGCCCAAAATACCACCCCAGCACAGTTAAAAATGGTCTTAACTCGCTTGGGATTCGGTTCGCGTATGGTAGTAACTGGAGATGTCACCCAAACCGATTTACCGCAACCACAGGAATCGGGGTTAATTGCCGCTCAAAAAATCCTCAAATCAGTAGAAGGGATCGCTTTTTGTTACCTATCCCGGGCCGATGTGGTGCGTCATCCCTTAGTACAAAAAATCGTCTCAGCTTACGAACAGCACGAAAAATAACCGATTGTTGAGATAGTCGCTCTTGTACTCTTGCGAGAGAGTATAGAATTAGGGTCTGTTGAAAAAGTTTGTTGGTGGGGGCAGGGTGTGGGGTGTAGGGTGTAGGGTGTAGGGTTTTACCCATTTTCAGGCGGTCAATTACCTAATTTTCAGGGAAAAAGTGCCTAAATTTCCCCCCGATCACTCCCATATCCGGTACTTTTTGATTGACAAAAGGTCTAAAAGTCTTATCCAACAAGGTTTTTAGCTTTATTCAGCAAGCCCGAATTAGGTTAATTTAACGCGATGTGCAACTAAAAACGACAGAATCAGGGTTCCAGAGGATACTTTATCTCTGCTGATTTCTGAAAGCCTTGTTGTAAATCAAGACTAAAAATATAGTTGCACACCGAGTTTAATTTAGCTTTTTCCCCTTAAACTAAAACCGACAAAGACGTAGTTTAAGGAGTTTCGGTATCCCCAAACCTCAAGGAATTGATAACGCTGCCATCCTTTCACCGAGCCAGTCTGAAAAGCTCTTAGGGTGTATAGTTGATTAGCCCAGTTGTGATCGTTTGGTGTAGCATGGTGAACACAGTGCGCCCCTAGGCTAACTGGAAGGATGATTAGCCGGATAAAGACTGCTCCCACTAATTCTATGTACCATTTTAACCACTCTAACCAGTGGTCCGAGTGCGGAGGATAAGCACCCAGATATAGGGCAAAAGATTTACCAATTACCTGAGATTTAGCTCCCTCATTATCATCGGCTTCATAGGCCCAATTATGCTCCGGTAGCTGTTGCAAGAGTGCGGCTGCATAGGTTCCGAGTTGGGTAAATACTGCCCAGAGTAAGCAGATTAAACAAGAATGGGTTAAACCCGCACAAACAGAGGCCAAGAAAAGCACAATCAGGGTAGCTATTTGATAGTTAATGGGAGCTTTAAGGAGATTAGTCAGGCGAGAAAGGAAGGTTTCTCCGTAAAACTTGGGAGAGAGTAATAACTTGCCCAAATTTTGCCAATAGAAGGCCTCTTCTTGGCCAAATTCAAAACCTAACTCTTCTACTAGGTAGGGGGTATTTCCCTTGTCATTCATGGTAGCTAGGTTTTTCGGCGGGTGATGAATTAATAGGTGATCTTTTTTGAACAATGGAAAGGGCTTTTTCCCGGTAATTAAGGTAAGTAAACAACCTAAAAGATGGTTATAAGTGGGATATTGAGGGAAAAAAGCATTATGGGCGCAAAAGTGGGCTATTTCCTGCAATTGAGCCGCTCCAGCTACGGATAGCACCCATACTAGGGGGATTAATTGCCAGTGGCTAAGAGCGATCGCTAATCCTCCTATATACTGGAGTATGCCATAGAGTAATTCTAAGGAGGGGGTGCTTTTCCAGAGAGGGGGAGCAAGGTAGTAGCCTGTTAGCCAGTCAAAGAAAGCTTGTACGAGACGATTATCGCTGAGTTGGAGCATCCCTAGGCGTGGATTATCCCTTAAAGCCGATGCTTGTGTTGGGGTGGGTTTTTTCAGTATCATGGCAGTAGAAAATAAGTTGTACTGTCCTGAAAATGGTTAAATAACCAAATTCAGGCGGTTTTATTAGCTGTGCAGCTGTTCGATTTCTCGGTAGTGCTGGACTAATTGCCCATCACTAAAAAACGGCTTTGGAGAGATTTCTATCTCGATGGCGAGATTAATTACCCAAGCTTCTTTGGGTACATACCCCAAGCGATTTTTTAGCCTCTGGGTTAGTGATTTAATCTGGTAGTTTGAGATGTACATAAGCTCTGAATTAGACTACACTTTTAGCTTATTTCTAGCCCTTTTAATTGTCGAGGTAGTTTTTGTAGCATTTAGTAGTCAATTTGCCAAAGTATCATTAAGTAGCTAAAAGTAGCATTTTGTGAATTGTATTCTTAAAAGGAGAACCACAAGTACAAATGGGAAATAGAAAACCTAAGTCTAAAAAACCAAGTGATCTGAATGAATCAGATTTTTTGGGCATTGTAATGCAGTTAGTTATAAAAGTAGATAATAAGGGATTATCTGATATACAAAAAATCTTAGTAAATGGATTTCGTCAAGATTTAACTTATGATGAGATAGCAGAGAAAAATTACTTAAATTCAGAAAATCTTAGGAAAGAAGCAAATAAAAAATTATTTCCCTTGATTTCTAAAGCTCTCACAGAAGCTATGAAAACGCCTATAAAAGTTCAAAAGACCAATTTTATTACATTAATTGAGCATTGGAATGCTATCGATAACAAGGGTATCTCTGTAGAAAATAGTTTTGTTAAAAGCAAGACAAAAATTAATATATTTACAGAGCTTAAAAATAAATTGTCTGGACAACAACAATCAGAACTGAATCGGATCATAAAGTCTTACTTGCCAGATAATGACAATGCTAATTTTGAAAAAATCATCGATAAAATCATAAATATTCGAGATGATAAAGATTTATTAAGAATACTTTTTAGACTTACTCAAGATAGCAGAATTAATAGCTACAATCGCTCATACATTGAACAAACAATACAGGAGTTAAAGAAACTATTAAATATTACTGACACAGATTACAATGCTTGGACAGCAGAGATAACAGAAATTAATCCAGAACCTGACAATCGAGAAAATATTAACAACTATCTATGTATCAAAATAGAGGAGAGTAAAAGTCAAGTAAATACTTCCCCTGAATATAAATTTGCTGCGTGGTTTCTACAGTTAAATATATCTCAAAGTCAAGGAAATAATTATATACCTCTTCCTGTAGATAGTAGCGTTAGCAAAGATGTTTATACCCAAAAAGATATAACGAACATTTTAACAAAAATTATTGAAGATTGTCATGAGCGAGGAGGTGCAAACTTAAATATTGAATTTTTCACCAATGGTAAGCTACTATATACTAACTTTGAATCTTGGGAATACAATTACTTTGATAGCCTAACTCAACTTAAGAGAGTATATTTTGTTAATGTTCGCTCTCTTATGAGATTGGAGAATAGATATCGGAATCAACCAGTTTATAAAAATTGGAAAAGTAGATGGGAGAGATTAACAACAAATTCTATAGATACACAAACAGTTAATAACAGCGAGTCCTATTTGTGCCAAGAAACAACTCTATGGAGCAATCTTTGCGCTTCAACTCAAGAGGATTTAGAGCAATTATTTAAAAGAAGCTTAAAATATGGCATACCTTTAGCCGTTGGGTCGCGCTGTCATGCTCAGGAAGCAATTCACAGAACAGAAATTAATACACTCTTACAGGGTATTCAAATTAATCAATTGTCCACAAGAGTTCAAGAGGTGAGGCGACAATCACCAGATAATTTAGAAGATGAACCCGAACATCTAGGACATCATCTATTATGCTTTTTAGAAGACCCTAATCGGATGCCCCCCTTCCACTACTTAACATCTCAGCACCTAGGTTAACTAACTATGAGTTCATGGAAAATCTTTCAAGGCAATCATCAAAAACGCTCAAGGGATGAGATTCCCTGGCCAGAAATCCCACCTTGGCGAAGCTTCGCCACCAACAAATCCGAGGAGCGGGGAAAACAACTCATAGTTAACGATAAAACCATCGAAACCGTAAACGCAGCCATTCACCTACGCCGGCCTATTTTAGTCACAGGGAAACCGGGTACAGGGAAAACCTCCCTAGCCTACGCAATCGCCTACGAATTAGACTTAGGAGAAGTATTAGTCTGGCCAATTAATACCCGCACCACCCTACAAGAGGGATTATACTACTACGACGCGATCGCACGTTTGCAAGATTACCAATTAGAAGAAAAAAAAGACATAGGGCAGTATATCCGCTTGGGTCCCTTGGGGACAGCCCTCTGTCCGAGAAATTATCCCCGGGTACTGCTTATCGATGAGATAGATAAAAGTGACATCGACTTACCCAACGACCTCTTAAACCTTTTTGAAGAGGGAAGATTTGAAATCACCGAACTTTCCCGACTCGCTAAAGATACCGAAAACCAACCAATAGAAGTACAAACCCATGACGGTCAATCGGAATCCATCCCCCAAGGTAAGGTAAGCTGCCAACAGTTCCCCATAGTGATTATGACGAGCAACGGCGAGAGGGATTTTCCCCTACCCTTTAAACGTAGATGTCTGCTCTTAGAAATTCCCGACCCCACCCCAGAGGAACTAAAAAAGATAGTAAAAAGCCATTTTGATTATAAAGAAGCCAGTCCCGAAAGTAAAAAAATAGAAGCAGCGATCGCAGAATATGTTAAAAAACGAGAAAAAGGGCAACTAGCAACGGACCAGCTTTTAAACGCCGTCTTTATGAGCATGGGCCAAGATAAACCCACGGGTGCAGAATTAAAGTCCCTTACCGACCTACTATTTACCTATCTCACCGACACAGGCAATACATGACCCAAACCCTTCCCACACCAGAACTGATTGATAAATTTATCACCTTTGTCAAGGGCAGGGGATGGGACCTAGACAGTTACCAGATAGCTGATAGTTTATGGTGGTATGTTCTCACCCAAGAAGAAGAAGGAAAACCCCAACCCCGTCCAGAGCCTAGGGAAGAAAAGGAAGAAACCCCGACCGCTAAAAACCCCCCCCGGGAGAGTAAAAACGAAACCCAAGAGCCAGCAGCCCCATCGGATGAAGTTCCCTTAATACGCGAGACAGAAGCACAAAAACAGCCGGAGAAGATAGGCGCAGACACCCTACCCATTAGCATCCCCGATGCCAAATTCTGGCGAGAAACCCTAAAATTAGGGCGGGCAGTGCGTCCCCTCATCCAAAAGATAGACTCAGCCACCCAAAGACAAATAAACCTAAACAGCACCGTACAGAAATCGGCCGAGTATAGCATCGGCAAGAAAGATGGCAGTTTAGCTCTAATACCCGTTTACCAAGCCAAAAAAGTCCGTTCCCTAGAGGTAGTTTTACTGATTGAAGAATGGGCTTCCATGGTCTTTTGGAAAGAAATGTCCGGGGAAATCCGCGATTGGCTAGAACAAATCGGGGCCTTTCGGGATGTCAAACTCTACCGCATAGGATGGGACGAAGACAGGCAAAATTTAGCCATCCGCACCTACTCTAACGATACTTGCTCAATTCACCCAAAAGATCTCATCCATCCTCGCGGCGAAAGACTTATCCTCTTCTACAGTGATTGTACTTCCCCAGACTGGTATCAAGGACGCTATAACCAAGCTCTTCAGGACTGGGGAAAACACCAAATCGTCACCCTGCTT
This sequence comes from Microcystis sp. LE19-41.2A, assembly GCF_027530405.1. Classification (NCBI taxonomy): domain Bacteria; kingdom Bacillati; phylum Cyanobacteriota; class Cyanophyceae; order Chroococcales; family Microcystaceae; genus Microcystis; species Microcystis sp. LE19-41.2A. Next base: position 8,770 of record NZ_JAPZQJ010000366.1, read on the forward strand.
TCTCCCTTCCCGGAAGCAATGTGGGAAAGAACCGCCCTTAGTCGAGGTTGGTTCGTCTCCCTAGTCAACCAAACCCCCCGGAAACCTTCACAAAACTGGAGATTTACCTCTATCCCCCTGCTGCTACAAATTGAGAAGGAAGAGGAAAATCAACATATTCTCAGAGAAACAATCCAAAAAACCTACTTTCCCCTACCCACCATCTCCCTAACCCCTTCATCCTTAAAAGCTTGGGCGCTCGTTGTCAGTGGTGACAGCAACGCCACCTGTGCGGGGGTACTACTAGAAAAATCCCCCCAAAACAGAGAAATACCCGCAACTATTTCTCCGGAGATGTCTGGGAAGCAAGCTCTAGAACTATTCGCTAGTACCGCCTCACCTCTAGCTTGGGAATTACTGAAAAAATTAGCCGCAGCCCCGGTAAATCTTCCCATCATCCGTCTTATCCAAAGCCAACTTTTAAGCGCCTCTAACCCCCTAAACATAGCAGAAGTCATCCTTAGCGGTTTTCTTAAAGTCTATCTAGGAGGGGAACCAGTGAAGTGGGACAAGGGAGGTAAATTTAACTTTCATACTCCCCCCAACAGCCTAGATTTTGAATTTGATGATGAGGTGAGAGAGCTTCTGCTCACTGAACTAGGGAATAGCCGCGCCTTAGAAGTAATTTTTGTCCTCTCGGAATACATCGCCCAAAAACTTAACCTGAGTACCACCACCTTTTTTGGTCTTATTCTTACCAATCCCCAAGTTCTCCTCGGCAAAGAAGCAGCTAATCTAGTTCGCGCCTTTGCCAAGGTATCTGCTAAGGTTTTCCAAAAGCTAGGGGAAGCAAAGTACCAAGAAATTAGCCAAAAGCTGCAATCTATGGTTGACTCACCTCCACCCCCACCGGTTGAGGAAAAGTGGCTGAGGAAATATAAAACCGTAACCATAGCTAAGGTAAAAGAGCTTACGGGAGGAGAGGAAATATTGTTTCAACTGCTCAAGCATAGACTTAAGGATTTCAGCGTAGAAGATGGGGAACTGTATCAGCGTCTTCGTTTAACCCCTGAGCAGCTTAAAATTTTGGCAAGCGAAGAAATAACCGCCGAGACAATGCCAGTCCAGTTTAGGGAAGTCTTGGATAACACAGAAGAAGAAATCATCACCGAGAAATTTAACCTAACCCTGTTCAAGTCTGAAACCGTTTTTGTGGATGAGAGGGGACAAATTACCGCTAAAGAACCCGTGAGAGCCTTCTACTTTGAAGAAAATCCCCCCAGCTTAAAAATGCTCTATATTCCTTCGGGGGAGTTTTGGATGGGAACCGAAGCGGAGGAAATAGCGCGGCTAGTGGAAAAATACGGTAGCGATTGGTTCCAACGAGAATCCCCCAGACATTTAGTAAAAATCGCCCCGTTTTACCTAAGTCAAACTCCGATTACCCAAGCTCAATGGTTATATATTGCCCAAAGAGAAGATTTAAAAGTAGAGCGAGATTTAAAACCAGAGCCATCGCGGTTTAAAGGCAGCACAAACCCCGTTGAAAATGTATCTTGGTTAGATGCCATAGAATTTTGCCAAAGGCTCTCTAAAATGACCAAGAAACAGTATCGGCTGCCCAGTGAGGCGGAATGGGAGTATGCTTGTCGTGCTGGAACCACCACTCCCTTCCACTTCGGAGCAACCCTCACCTCAAATTTAGCTAACTACAATGGTACGCAATGCTTTGCTAGGGAACCAGCAGGAGAACCTCGCGGGAAAACCACCCCCGTTGGGCAATTTCCCCCCAATGGTTTTGGTTTGTATGATATGCACGGCAATGTCTGGGAGTGGTGTCAGGATGACTTCTGGGAAAATTATCAAGGCGCACCTAGGGATGGTAGTCCTCGGCGAGAAAAGAGCAAAAAACAGCAAAATCAGGCAAATAAAGCTCTGCGGGGCGGTTCTTGGTACTACCGTCCGCATTACTGCCGTTCCGCTTGCCGCGGCAGCTACTACCGCCGCGACACCTTCTACAACGTCAGCGGTTTTCGGGTGGTGTGCGGTGCTGGGAGGACTTTGTAACCCTTTTTCTCTTTTTTTCCTTTTTACCCTTTTTCTCTTTTTCGATTTTTTTTTGAACAAATGTACTATATGAGGTTGGCTGATCAGTAGCTGGTTATAATTAAATTGAAGACGGGTTTTAGGTTTTCCCCTTATCAAGGTAGGGTTGATTCATGAATCAACCCTACAATCAAACCTAGAATCAACCCTACAATCAAACCTAGAATCAACCCTACAATCAAACCTAGAATCAAACCTACAATCAACCCTACAATCAAACCTACAATCAAACCTACAATCAATTAATCCTAGGATTCATCATGTACCAAATCACTCTTTCCCTACCCGATGAAACCGCTCTCGCTTTACATCTCACCCCAGAACAACTAGCACAGGAAATCTCTCTTCTTGCTGCCATTAAACTTTATGAATTGGGAAAACTTTCCTCTGGCACTGCTGCTAACTTAGCAGGTATTCCGCGAGTTGTTTTTCTCTCTAAACTTGCAGACTATGGAGTTGATACCTTCCGACTCAAGGAAGCAGAATTAATCGAGGATCTGGCTAATGCCTAACGTCATTGCCGATACATCACCGATTCAATACCTCTATCAGACTAACTTACTTGACTTACTACCGAACTTTTACGGACAGATAATTATTCCTTTTTCAGTAGCTCAAGAGTTAGCCGTTGGAAAAGCTTCTGGAATCTCTTTACCTGATATAACCTCCTTAAGTTGGATAATTATTCAACAAGCAAAATCAGTTTCTCTTTTACCCCTTGTCACTGATTTAGGAAAAGGAGAAAAAGAAGTATTAGCTTTAGCAATAGAAATTACCGATTCTCTCGCTTTACTTGATGATGGCTTGGCGAGACGATATGCAAATTTATTAGGAATAAAACTCACTGGTACAATGGGAATATTATTAAAGGCTAAACAAAATGGTTATATACACCGTATTGAGCCAATTCTTAATCAACTAGAATTGCTGAAGTTTCGCTTAGATGCCACTACTCGTACTTCTGTGTTAAAATTAGCTGGTGAAGGATAGAGTATAAAATCAATTTTTAATTTAATTATAATCACTTACTTAGGGCTTGCTGAAAAAGTACGGGCGAAGCATTCGGATAGAAAATCTACGGTTTCACCGATAGGTTATGCCCGAATGCTTCGCCCCTACAGGACGCGGGCCGATACAGGACACTAAAACCCTTACCTCGTCTATATTTCACATTTATTCAGCAAACCCTACTTATGCCTACAATAATCATCCAAAAGACCCAAAAACGTCTTTTAATCTATAGAGAAAAACTCACCGATGACCTAGAAATAGAATTAGTCAAAATACCATCGGGAACCTTTACAATGGGTTCTTCAGAACAAGAAAGTAGTGATAAAAGTGAAAAGCCGCAACACAACGTCACCCTGAAAAACTTTTTGATGGGTATTTATCCCATTACCCAAGCTCAATGGTTATATATTGCCCAAAGAGAAGATTTAAAAGTAGAGCAAGATTTAAAACCAGAGCCATCGCATTTTAAAGGCAGCACAAACCCCGTTGAAAATGTATCTTGGTTAGATGCCGTAGAATTTTGCCAAAGGTTATCTAAATTAAGTAAAAGAAAATATAGGCTACCAACGGAAGCTGAGTGGGAGTACGCTTGTCGAGCGCAAACCAAACCCTTAAATCTCCACAAAGGAGAAACCTACCCCCCCTATCACTTTGGGGAAATTCTTACCCCAGATTTAGCCAACTATAATAACAATCTCCAAAAAACCACCCCTGTTGGGCAATTCTACGCCAACGACTTTGGTTTATATGATATGCACGGAAATGTCTGGGAGTGGTGTCAAGATGATTGGCGCGAAAACTATGAGGAGATAAAAAAGAGCAAAAAACAGCAAAATCAGGCATATAAAGCTCTGCGGGGCGGTTCCTGGGGCTACGGTCCTAATAGCTGCCGTTCCGCGATTCGCTACGTCAACTACCGCCGCGCCTTCCGCTTCTTCAATCTCGGTTTTCGGGTGGTGTGCGGTGCTGGGAGGACTTTGTAACCCTTTTTCTCTTTTTTCCCTTTTTACCCTTTTTCGATTTTTTTGAGCAGATGTACTATATATGTACTATAAAAGGATTGAGAGAATTATCATGAGTAGAAAAAGGGTTTCTCGGAGAAACCCTTTTTCTGTGGGTTACTCAACGGATTTAGGATAAATTGCTTGTTGAGACGAGACAAGAGGCAATAGTAAAGGGATTGGGGGAAGTTCAACTAATCTAAGAATAAGCGGTTTAAATGCGTCTTAGCTTACATCAACAGCTGCTCATGGCTCTCCTATTCTTTGTGTGATCAGCTTAACTTACATAGGACTGATCGATCTTTGTGTCCTCTGTGTCTCTGTGGTTCCTTCCACTCGCTCGCCAGCAGGACTGTATCAGCTAAAGTGGTAGAAATTGACCAACGATTCAATTCCCCAGTGGAAAAAGTGCGATCGCATTAATGGTCTTAACTCCCTTGGGATTCGGTTCGCGCATGGTAGTAACCGGAGATGTCACCCAAACCGATTTACCGCAACCACAGGAATCGGGGTTAATTGCCGCTCAAAAAATCCTAAAATCAGTAGAAGGGATCGCTTTTTCTTACCTATCGCGGGCCGATGTGGTGCGTCATCCCTTGGTACAAAAAATCGTCTCAGCCTAGGAACAGCACGAAAAATAACAGATTATGGATATTAAAAATGGTTTCGTCGATGCGGTGGGTAATACTCCCCTAATTCGTCTCAATAGTTTTAGCGAGGAAACCGGCTGCGAGATTCTCGGTAAGGCCGAATTTCTTAACCCCGGTGGTTCGGTCAAGGATCGCGCCGCTTTATATATTATTCAAGAAGCGGAAAAAGCCGGTACTCTCCAACCGGGGGGAACCGTTGTCGAAGGAACCGCCGGCAATACTGGCATCGGTTTGGCCCATATCTGCAATGCTAAAGGTTATAAATGCCTGATTATCATTCCCGATACCCAATCCCAAGAGAAAATCGACCTATTGAGAACATTGGGTGCAGAAGTGCGTACTGTTCCCGCCGTTCCCTACCGAGATGCCAATAATTACGTTAAATTATCGGGGAGATTGGCCAGTGAGATGGAAAATGCTATCTGGGCCAATCAATTCGATAATCTGGCTAATCGTCGCGCTCACTACGAAACCACCGGCCGGGAAATCTGGGAACAAACCGACGGTAAAATTGATGCTTGGGTGGCTGCCACGGGAACCGGGGGAACCTACGCGGGGGTGGCGATGTTTTTAAAAGACCAAAATCCCCAGGTGCGCTGCCTGGTGGCGGATCCGATGGGTAGCGGTTTATATAGTTATGTGAAAACCGGGACAATTACCCTGGAAGGTAGTTCAATTACCGAAGGGATTGGTAATAGTCGTATTACGGCTAATATGGAAGGCGCACCCATAGATGATGCCATTCAAATTGATGATCCCACTGCCATCAAAGTTGTTTATCAACTATTACAAAAAGATGGTTTATTTATGGGTGGTTCTGTGGGTATTAATGTCGGTGCTGCCGTGGCTTTGGCTAAACAAATGGGGCCAGGCCACACCATAGTTACTGTTCTGTGTGATGGTGGGTCTCGTTATCAATCTCGTTTATATAATCCTCAATGGTTAGCTGAGAAAGGATTGGCTTAATCAGGAATTATCGGCTCATAAATTAGTGGAGATCATGGTAGCGGTAGGGCAACAATTAGAGAAGGCAGCAGGGGAAAATGAGGCGCAATGTTTGGCAAGCACTTGAGACAAGATAGACAATAATACTGATAACTATCATTATTAGGAGAATCATCAGATGTCAGTTACTATTGAACAAGACCTCAAAGAAATTTTAGGTTCAATTAATCAGAAGTTAGATAATCTGCAAAAAGATGTTATGGATATTAAAATAGTACAGGCGAGATTAGAGGAAAAAGTCGATAGTTTAGAAAAAGATATTGAAGGAGTAAAAGAAGATACAAAAGAATTAAAAGGCTCTCAGAAAGCCCAGATTTGGACGTTAATCGGCATCTTGGGAACAGCTTTACTAGGAACAGTCATTCGCTATATTATTCTCCCTTTTTCTCAATCATAATTAGGGTTTGCGGCAAAAAGTTTTTCCTGGGGGCAGGGTGTGGGGTGTGGGGTGTAGGGTTTTACCGATTTTGAGGTAGTCAGTTACCTAATTTTCAGGGAAAAAGTCCAGGAATTTTACCCCCGATCACTCCAATGGTAGGCACTTTTTGAGGGAAAAAAAGTCTAAAAGCCTTATCCAACAAGGTTTTTAGATTTATTCAGCCAGCCCTAAGTAGTTAAAAATTAACACTACCTCAATTTTCTCAAAAAAATCGACCCGTCGCTAGGCGGGAGACAAAGGGCAAAAGAGCAAAAGAACAGAGGGTTAAACTCCTGGGGAGACACACGCAACCCGAATGATAAAGGTGGTGCGTTACGGCGGATTGTTAATTTGAGTTTTTTGACCGAATTGATAGCCGCAAACACGCACCCTAGACTCTACTAAAAGTGGGAGTTTTTCAACCCAAATTTTCTGGTAAAATGATTGAGGATAATTGGCCAAAACTTTATGGGGATTTAAGCCTGTGATCATCAAAGAGTTAGAAGAGCAACTTCTTGCCCTCAAACCTAGGGAAAAAGTGCAGGTAATCCAGTTACTCGCTCAAAGTCTTGGTGGTAATTGGCAGGGAATTGAGAAAACGCCTAAAGTTTGTGGTGGACAAGCCTGCATTGCCAATACAAGAATTCCAGTTTGGGTGTTAGTAGAAGCTCGTCGTCTTGGTTATAGTGATGCTGATTTATTAACAAGTTATCCAACTATTAAGGCTACGGATTTAGCTAATGCTTGGGTATATGCGGCAGCTCATGAAGATGAGATTGATTTACTCATTGAGCAGAATCAGGCAGTTTAGGGGATGATACTAAATCCGCTTATTAAAAACTGATTATTTATTCTCCGTTTTGCCTGTTGTCTGTTGCCTGTTGCCTGTTGCCTGTTGTCTGTTGCCTCTCCTGATATGTAGCCTATACTCAACGGATTTAGTATTAGATTAAACTGCTCCCAAAAAGGCAAAAGCTGCCTGGGACGCACCCTAAGATATCTGAGGCCAGCAATGCTCTAAAGTTGATAATTTAATTGGGGACAATTTGCCGAAAAAGCTTTTACTTCGTCATCCCATTCTAACTTGAGCGGCGACTGGTATCCATTGTATCATCACCAATATCTTTCGGTCGTCCGCTCCAACGTTTTGCTAGACCGGGTTTTCGCGACAAGGTGACAACTTCTCTGCCACTTTCCGCTTGCTTCTTGCGTAGATCTGCAAAGATTGCATCCAAGTCATAGTTGAAGGACTTGGCATACTCTTCACGGATTCGGTGGATCTCTTCGACGATCTCATCATGAAACATAATCAACCTCCTAACAGTTGGTTGGGTGTACAAAGAATCGGTAACTCGTATCCAAAATCAATGCTGATCTCTGCCAATTTTCTCTGAATTTGAGCATTAGCAATATGCTTACAGTTCCACGTTAACAGATAATCCATACCGTGGACAGTTGCGGCGGCAATGTGGATCGCGTCAACTTTCGCTTTTGGAGGCAGATTACTGCGGGTTAAGAATTGTTTAGCCAAACCTTGTGCAGCTTCGTTCAATGCTAACAAGGGAAAATCACGCAAAATATCCAGCCTTTCGGAGGCGATCGCTGTATCTCCTTTAGTTACTTCCTCTAGGACAGCCTCGGAAGTGTACAGAATAAAGTCGTTTCGACGAAATTCCCACCATTCCCTCGTTATCTCAATATTAGCCGCCACAATAATATCTCTGCTGGGTCGAGCAGTTAGGTAGCCTAAGATACTGGTTTCAATATAGACGCTTTCGCTCACGGCAATAGGAGAAAATCTATCCAACGTCCATCATACCCTATTTAATCTTGGTTCCGAGGGTGTTGGGTAACAGTCGTCAACCCAACTACGGGCTGCTTTCAAAAAGGCAAAAGCTGCCTGGGACGCACCCTAGAAAATCTCAAAAAAAAATCGACCCGCCTAAGGGCGGGAAAAAGTAAAAAAGGGGAAAAAAGGGTAAAAAAGGGTAAAAAGAAAATAACGGTTACAGAGTCCTCCCAGCACCGCACACCACCCGAAAACCGAAGGAGTTGAAGCTGCCGCGGCGGTTGTTGAAGTAGCGGAAAGCGGAACGGCAGTAATCCGGATTGAAGTACCAAGAACCGCCCCGCAGTATTTGATAATCATTATCCCTTATCAGCCAAGCACTGCCATCCCTTGGCGCTCCGATATAGTTATCGTGCCAATTGTCTTCGCACCACTCCCAAACATTGCCACTCATGTCATAGAGTCCCCAACCATTGGGCCTTTTCTGGCCCACAGGATGAGTTGTCTGCTGAGAATTTCCGCCATACCAAGCGTAATCTCCTAACTGATTGGCATTATCACCGAAATAAAAGCGAGTAGTAGTCCCCGCACAACAAGCATACTCCCATTCCGCTTCCGTCGGTAGGCGATAGGTTTTCCCGGTTATTTGACTCAATTTCTGACAAAAGGCTTGAGCATCATCCCAACTAACCTTTTCTACCGGATTTTGGGGATTATTTGAAAAATGAGAGCGATTGGTTCCCATTACCGCTTGATATTGTGCCTGAGTCACTGGATATTTGCCAATCGCAAAACTGTTGACTTGAACTTGGTGTTGAGGCTTTTCATAGCTTTTAGCATTGGGATCACTATCAGGAGAGCCCATGAGAAATTGACCTGCTGGTAAGCCTACCATTTCCAGTGTTATTCCATTGGGTAGGTTTTCGGTGAAGTTTGTCAGTGGAGTTGGCGCTACTTTAGGTGACGGTGTAGATGTCACATTAGCGATACTTTTCCCTGGAAAAATATCAAAATTTAAATCACTAGATCGCTCACACCAATAACACTTTCCGTAACTGCGGTTGTAGTAATGATTATCAACTTTGCCACAGCGTATAACCTCTTTTAGTGCAGCTTCCAAAGTACCGCGCCATTCCTCAGCCGTCGGTCGTCTGTCGGGGAATTTATGTCCCTCATTGAAACAGCGCAAAAATAAGGCGTGTAAGTCGCGATGTAAAATATTTAATGGGATTGTTGTATTACTAGGTACAAGCAATTTATCCCCAGAAAAAGGCCATAGTCCCCGTCGAATTAGTTCCGACTGTTCCAGGGAATCCCCTCCTCCTTGCCACAATCCCCGAAACGGCGGCCCGCTAAATAATAGATAATAAATAACAACTCCTAATCGAAAGCGATCATGCACTTCTGTTTGATCTACATCTGCTATATTCACTCCGATTAATTCCGCCGGCGTAAATCCTTCTGAACCAACTAAACACCGATATATTTTACTACTATCCGGATCTGATACTTGAAATGAATCTGTATCAATAATCGTAGGCAACGCCCGATTATTTACTAAGATATTTTCTAGCTTGATGTCTCCCAAAACATAACCTTTAAGGTGAATTGCTTCGATAATAGCGGCTATATTCCGCGCTACTACATGAAGAAAATACCAATTAGTTTCTAACTTGTATTTTCTTCTCATTATGGGCGTACAAAGCTTTAATAATGTTTCTGAACCCACCACTTCTGGCATTAAAAAACCAACGACTTTTCCCTGGTTATCTTCCAAGATAGAATAGGGCCAAGCGAAGGAAATATGGTTAAGATGAGCGTTAGGATCACTGGGACGATTTCTCACCATTAACTGTAATTTATCAACCCTTTCATTATGGGGATTGTGGTAGATTTTCGCTAAGTACCCATTAAAGTTAGTGTGCCATACTTTCGCTTCGCCACTGTCGGCCATTTCTTGCGTCAGGGTAATCAAGCGATTCTGTAGTTGACAGCGATAAGTTAAAGACATCAAAAAATCTCCGAGTATTTGTGCTGTTCAGAAAAATTTATCTAGTCGTTTCTAATAAGTTAGATATAAGTAGCTGGTTATAATTAAATAGATTTTGGGTTCGATCCCCCCTGCCCCCCTTGATAAGGGGGGTGCCGATCCCCCCTTAATCCCCCCTTGATAAGGGGGGTGCCGATCCCCCCTGCCCCCCTTGATAAGGGGGGTGTCGATCCCCCCTTAATCCCCCCTTGATAAGGGGGGTGCCTGACAACTTTTAACACCTACCTACTTATTATAAGTGTGAGCATCTTGCTCACTTACTAATAATATTAAGTAGCTGGTTATAATTAAATTAAAAATGGATTTTGCCTTTAATCCCCCCTTGATCCCCCCTTGATAAGGTAGGGTTGATTCATGAATCAACCCTACCCTTGATAACGGGGGTGTCTGATAATTTTTAACGCCTACCTACTTAGTATCAATCAAATACTGGTTTGGCTGTGTCATCTTGAACGCGATCAAAGTCTGAATCGTTGCCAACGTTGGGAATCTGGCGTAGCACCTCTGCTAGGGATTTTCGTTGCGGTTGCAGCAAGGCTTTTTCTAAGATTTGGCGGTGTTCGGCTTCGGCACTGATCCCGTGTTGGCTGGCTCGCTTTTTGAGAGCTTTGACGATGGCTTCATCGATATTGCGGACGATTAAATCTGCCATAGGTTGTATAGTTAATTGCTGCTTTGATGTCGAAAAAGATACTGTTTCTTGGGTAAGGAATTCATCACCTAACGGCGGAATATCAGAATAATCGATATTCTCATCCGTCATCGCATCAATTCTCTTCAAGTCGCTTTTGATAGATTTTTTGCTCACGATTGTTTTACCTGGGAACGCTATGATCCAGAAACCCGGTTTCTTAAACCCCTCAGTTTCTTAAACAAAAAGTCCCATCGTAGGTTGGGTTGAACGATAGTGAAACCCAACACTTTTTAATAATTGAGTTGGGTTTCGTTCCTCAACCCAACCTACAGATTACTTTTGATAGATTTTCTGCTCACGATTGTTTGAGGTAGATTCGTTAATATTAGATCCCAAGGTAGCACCTTGACACAAGGGATCAAAAATTTCGATCCAGAAACCGGGTTTGTCAAACAAACCCGGTTTCTGAACAAAAAGCTAGGAGTAAGGTTTTATCATCGGTTGTTAACTTATTTAAATCCTCCCGCTCTAAAAATTCTTTGAGGTCTTCTTGCAATGGCGTTTCTGTCTGTTGTAAATATTCCTCTAATGGCTGAAAAAAAGGCGGAAAAGGCTGCCAATTTTTATAATCGATCGATACCTTTTCCACTCCATCCGTCGCCACACAAATAAAGGCAACTGGCTCGGTTAAAATTTTTATTTGCATCTCCTCCAAAGCATTACTAGAAATAACAAAAGTGGTTTCATTGATGTATTCCCCCTTGTCAGGCTGCAACAATAACTGATAATTTCCCCCCAGAGGTTTGAAGACAATAAAACCATCTCCTATCTGCATCGCCGCTAACCGTTTTGAAGTAACCAAAACAACCAGTAAAGTTGTCGCTAGATCATTAATGTCTAACTGTTCTTTTTCGGTTTCTTCTTGGAGAATTTGCTGAACATAAGCCAACAGTCGCCGGAATATTTCCTCTAATTCTGCTTCAGTTTCAGTTGCCGCAAATGCTGTTTTTTTGAGATTTTCCTCTAAAAATTGCAGCGCTGCTTTAACTGTTATTTTCGCACCCAAATCCGAATGTTTGGCACTACCGGCCCCATCGGCCACGGCTCCAATCAAAACATCCTGACCCAATACTTGATAAGCACCGTAATCTTGACAGGGTAATCCCGCTTGGATATGAAAACTACCGACCACCGACTGACATAATGTTCTCCACATAATTAACTGTCCTCTAGGTGGTGATTTGTCCCCAATTCACGGGTGGTAAATCGATCGCTTCTCCAATTTTACCACCAGAAACTCGTTTCATTGAGTTACTTAACCACTGAAATAAATCCCGAAAATCTAAACCATTGAGTAACACGGGGGGATTATTAGAAATCTGTTTGAGCTTCTCCATATCGGCCCCCTGAACACCTACAGAAAAAAATAAAACCCGATTTTCTGCTTCGGCTTGTTTTACCCGTTGCGCCGCCAGATTCCATTGATCCGTAGGCGCACCATCAGTAATTAAAAATATCCAAGGACGATAGTATTGGATACCATAATTTTTATAAATCGCTTTACGATCTTCGACTAAATCTAAGGCCAATTCAATCGCTTTTCCCATCGGAGTTAAGTCTCCTGCGGTTAAAGTAGGTGGCGTAAATTGGTCAATCCCGACAAAATCTTGCACGGTTTTAACCCCTCCATTACCAAAGGTAACAATGGCGGTTTCTACACTCAACGTCGCTTGGGTATCCCGCATCACATCCTGCTGAAAGGTTTTGATACCATCATTGAGAGCCTTAATCGGTTCCCCTGACATTGAACCAGAGGTATCTAGTAGTAATACCACAGGACAGCGATTTTCCTGATTTTCGACAAATTCAGCCACACCAATCGGCATTTTTTGCAAGCCTCCTAATTTTTTGAACTGGGGGAACTATGGGTATCTTAGGAATTGGGATTATCTACTTTTTGTCCTATTATATTATCTCTGCCAGTCCCATCAGAAAAGATATCTTTCCCTTAAGCAGGCAGGTGTTAAAAGTTGTCAGACACCCCCCTTATTAAGGGGGGATTAAGGGGGGATCGGCACCCCCCTTATTAAGGGGGGATTAAGGGGGGATCGAACCCAAAATATATCTTCAATTTAATTATAGCGGTGTGCAGTCGTATGAGGTACAGTGTCACGAGCTATAAACCATGCTAGGCAAAGCTTGGTTTGTATCTCACTCAAGCGCTTACCGCTATATAACCAGCTACTTAAGCTGAACGCAGGATTTGATTTTTGACTATTAGTCGCAGGGTTTGTTGCAATTCCTCGCGACTGTGAATTTCCTCCAGACGGTGAACTGGAACACCTTGATCGAAGAGAATTAAAGTAGGCAGACTACGCAGACGAAAACTATTAGCTAACTTAAAATTCTCATCGGCATTGACACCGACTAATTGAATCGCACCTTGACAGTCATTTTGCCAAGAACAGAGGGTGGGTTGGATTAAACGACACAAACCACACCAAGGAGCCCAAAAATACACGAGGACCGGACGAGAAGACTCTAAAACTAGCTTAGGGAAGCTCTTTTCGTTGACAGATAGCATCATGTCTAAACCGATTTTATAAAAACTTAATTTTGATATGGCAACCATTCTACACCAATCGGGATCAATAAGAAAGGGGTTGGGAGCAAAATCACCAATAAATTTTACTTGTTGCTTGTATTAGCCAAGGATGCGCCCACCAGAGGAGTAAAATAAACCCTGTTACTCCTAGATAGGCAGGACGAAGGAATTCTTGCCACTTTAGGCTTTGCCGACCATCGATAATCGCTAAAAAGGGAATCACCGAGGTGCGTTCTTTGACCTTTAAAAATGCCTCTCCGTAACGGTCTTCTAACCGGCGATCGCCATGCCAGACGGCAAAAAGATGATGGGCAATTAAACCCAAGGAAGTTAATAGGGTAAAGCTTGTCCCTAACCAGAGGGTGTGAGCAATACACCAGATCACCTGTCCTACCATCTGGGGATGACGGGTAACGCGCAGGATGCCGGTTTCGTAGAGATGAACCTGCGGTTTTTGGATAGCGGCGATCTCCAGCAGGTTAAAAGTGGCAGGATAGAGAAAGAAAAAAGAAATGGCCGAAAGTACCCAAACTAGGGTTTTTACTCCGGTTACTCCCTGTACTTGCCAGAGAAGCAAACCATCATAACGATGATTGAAGAAATAAACTACTAAAATTACCGCTAGAGGGATACTCACAAGGGCAAATAATACCCGATACAGTCGCGCACCGATGATAGCTTCTCCCCCCATTCGTAAACTGGCTAATCCGCTATGGGCGACGGCAAAACCCAGTAATAAACCTAACATGACCCAATGACTAGCGAATGCCACTTTTACCCTCTTGATTGACTAAATTTTGCTCCGAATTCTATTTTAAAGATTGATGGTTAATTTTTCGCCCCCTTTTTTTGTATTGCCAGTATCGGGGATTCGGGGCAAAATATAATATATGCTTCCTCAAAGCCATTCCCAAGAATATACCCAGGGAACTATCTAATTTTGCAACTTTTTAGGTAATATGTCTTATCCCCAAAAGCGATTTGTGATGGTCTGTCAGCATTCTTCCTGTTTGGTACAGGGTGCGTCGGAGCTTCTTTTAGCTTGGCAAACGGCAGCGCTCCCAGAAGATGTCATCGTTATGACCAGTGGTTGTCAAGGACAGTGCAGCACTAGCCCCACGGTGAGAATTATTCCCGAGGAAACTTGGTACTGTCGTGTTAAACCAGAGGATGTCAATCAGATTGTCGAAGAACATTTAAAAAACGGTCAACCGGTTGAGCGTTTACTCCATCCACGCATTCACGCTCAATGGCAGTAAACTTGATCATCAATTTTTAAGTGATGCTTCACTTGACGACTTAGGGCCACAGAAAACCCCCAGCAAGCACCTAAGCGGTAGAATAAGTACCTAAGCAAAATTAATTACACATATCTAACCCCCCCCTTGCCTCTTGCCTTTTGCATGAGTGCCTTTCTTCACTAGGAAATTTATTTTGCACGACTACTTAAGTGGGTGGGTGGAATTAAATATAAGATGAACGTAGGTTGGGTTGAAGCATGAAACCCAACGCCTGCATGGGTTACGCTACCGCTAACCCATCCTACAAATAATTTTGCCTCCCTACTTAAGACTTCGAGATAGCAGCTGCTAGATGGTGATTTTGTCCTTGCGTTTCCCAAAGATGGGCGTACTATGAAAGTAGGGGAAAAAAGATAATTTTAGCGATCAATTAACAATGACTAGGGATCTCTGTAGGATTTTATTGATAGAGGATGAACTGACGACTGTTAAATTAATCCAGAGATTGCTGTTAAAGGCCCCCCAATGTTCCCTGGCCGGGGGGTTGACTTTTACCCTCACCCAAGCTCAGGATCTACAGCAAACTGCCGAAAAACTAGCAGGGGAGAAATTTGATCTCATCCTCTTAAGCTTGGAAATCTCTGTCCCCCCCGGCTTAAATATTCTAGTCAAAACCAGAGAATTAGCCTCTGATATACCGATAGTGGTTCAAACTACTAGCAATGATGAGAAATTAGTCGTTAAAGCCTTTCAACTGGGTGCTGACGGTTATATTCAGTTAAATAATATCGATAGTAGTCTTTTAGTCTATCAAATTCGTGTGGCGATCGAACGTCAGCAATATATCCTCAATCTTAAACATCAACAACAGGAAGAGGAATTTCGCGAACTGGAACAGTTAATCAAGGGAGTACAAACTAGCATCACGGCGAAAATGTTCGGTTCTGAGGCAATAAAGCAGAGTATTCCCGATATTTTTCAAGAATTAGTCCAAAATTACGGAGAGTTATTAGACTTAGCTTTAGAAGAACAAGCATACAAAGTGGAACATAATCTATCGGAACGACTGCGAAGCTTGGCCGATAAGTTAGGATTCTTAAAAGCTAGTCCTCGCGATGTGGTGGATATTCATACCACCACCCTACGCCAAAAAAATCAGGATGTCACCCTGGCCAAAGCGCAGGCCTACGTTAGCGAAGGTCGTCTCATGGTCTTGGAATTGATGGGTTATCTCGTCTCTTTCTATCGTAAATACTATATCGGTCTCAGCAACATTAAACTGTTCAATAACACGCAATCATGAGTCAATATCTTCTCAAACTCTACATTATGGGCGATTCAAGTAAATCCCAGAGGGCGATCGCCAATATTTTTCGTATCTGTCGCGAGGAGTTATCCGATCTTTATACAGTAGAAATAATTGATGTTCTCGAACAGCCCCAATTAGCGGAACAGGATAAAATTCTCGTAACTCCTACTTTAGTCAAACAACTTCCCCCACCCCTACAAAGAATTATCGGCGATATGTCCAATACTCAAAAGGTTCTCCTCGGTTTGGATGTTATTCCCAAAGACTCCCATCTCAATTAGGATTCACCTAAAAATTCTTCTGGTTAGGTTTTTCCTCTCTAATAAGCTCTAATCTTAATTTTATCTCAAATGTCGGGGTGAAGACTCTCGCTTTTAACGAGATGAAACCCCAACCAATATAAAACAGCGAAGCACGACTTAAATCTTGACAATCTCTGCTGTATAGGTTAGCATATAAGTAGTTGTTTAAGGTCGATAAACAATGATTATCCTAAGTTTCAGAAAAATAATCGTTCAAATGTTTATTATGTCCAATTCTGTCTAAGCGTTGATATTCGGGAAGATGCAAAACCGCTAGAACCGACTAAAAGATGTGTAGGATTGGATGTAGGTTTAAAAGTTTTCTACGCTAATAGTGATTATGTTTAAAAATTGGTCCTTCGACGATTGGATGAATCATATCCTTTTTCTGGCTACAATTGTGGCTTTGCTGACGATTTGGCTGGGTAGATGAATAAAAAGATTTTTCTTTGCTCGCTTTACCGAAAATTTGGGTTTAAGGTTCCCCGTCCATTTTACGGCAGGGAGTGTCAAAATAAGAAACAAAACCCTCAGCGATCGATATGACTGACTCAATCCCAAAAATTTGTATTCTCGGTGGTGGTTTTGGTGGACTCTATACTGCTCTACGTTTGAGTCAATTGCCTTGGACTGATCAACACCCCCCCCAAATTACCTTAATTGATAAAAACGATCGCTTTTTATTTTCTCCCCTTCTCTACGAATTAGTCACCTCAGAACTGCAATCCTGGGAAATAGCTCCCCCTTTCAGCGAATTGCTCGCTAATACCCCCGTTGACTTCCAACAGGGAACCGTCACGGCGATCGATGTTAATAATCATAAAATAACCCTTGACAATCAAAACGATATATGCTATGACCGCCTCGTGATCGCCCTCGGTGGTCAATCCTCCCTTGACTTCCTACCCGGGGCCAGAACCCACGCTATCCCCTTTCGTAGTCTCGATGATGCCTATCGTCTTCGGGATCGACTCAAAACCCTAGAACAATCCGATCGCGATAAAATTCGGGTCGCCATTATCGGGGGCGGTTATAGCGGCGTAGAATTAGCCTGTAAGCTGGCCGATCGCCTCGGAGAAAGGGGAAGAATTCGTCTGATCGAAAGAAATAGCGATATAATTGCCCTTTCACCCCAATTTAACCGCGAAACCGCCAAAAAAGCCCTGGAAAAACGTCTGGTTTGGTTAGACCTAGAAACCACCGTCGCCGACATCCAAGCTGATTGCCTCTCCCTTGACTACAAAGGACAGATAGACAAGATCCCCGTTGATCTAGTTCTCTGGACCGTTAGCCCGATCGCCTCCCCACTGCTCGCTAATTTGCCCATAGCACATAATGAGCGCAAATTACTAAAAGTTAATCAATATTTACAAACTGTCGAAAACACCAGCATCTACGCGATCGGCGATGCGGCCGATAGTCGCGACCAAGAGGATAAACCCTACGCTGCCACGGCTCAGGTCGCCCTTCAACAGTCCGACTACTGCGCTTGGAATATTTGGGCGAGTTTCCACGATAAACCAGCTTTACCCTTCCGTTATCAACCTTTAGGCGAAATGTTGACCCTCGGAGTCGATGAGGCTACGATTAGCGGTTTAGGACTACAATTAGCCGGTCCCCTTGCCCATCTTACCCGTCGCTTAGTCTATCTCTACCGTCTGCCCACCCTTAACCATCAAATCGCCGTAGCATTCAACTGGATTACCCAACCGCTTCTATCCCTCATCTCTGAGTAGCGAGTTCAGATATTCCTCCACTAACAAACTATCTCGATCGGTCAATTCCTGACCATCGAGACGGTTTAACAGCATTACTGCACCAAATAACCGATTATTAATCCTAATTGGCACAGCTAAAGCCGTTTTTATCCCCAAAGCCACCGCTATATCCTGACGGATGCGATTATCTCCTAGGGTTTGTCCCACCACCACCGGACAACTACCCTGGTAAACCACCGCACACAATCCCGACGTGGCAATATCTCCCCTTTTGCCCACAATTGCCCCGGTGTTTTTACCTGCACCCGCGCGATAATCAATACTATCACCGTCAAATAGGGCAATGATAACCGTTTCTGTTGGAATTAAACCTAAAATTTCTTCAGCCAAGCGATCGAGATTAGTTAATTTTTCCATAATGGGGTTAGGGGTTGAGGAAATGGGGTGTTATAATCAAAAAAAGGTAATGATTCGGTAGTAGTGGCGTAGCTCTCTTGCTTACCTGGTATGAATTGTGTAAAATATTTATTAATAAAAATAATTGGAACCCGCTCAGTCTTTAAACCTCTAGCTTGCTCATGACTTTTCTGATAAATATCTTTTTCTGGCTCCTGTCTGGCTTACT
>NZ_JAPZQJ010000094.1:0-5460 GCF_027530405.1 Microcystis sp. LE19-41.2A
GATATGGGAGTGATCAGGGGGAAATTCAGCTACTTTTTCCCTGAAAATTAGGTAATTGACCCCCTCAAAATCGGTAAAACCCCACACCCCACACCCTACACCCTACACCCTGCTTCTAGGAAAAACTTTTTCAGCAGACCCTATTTAATCCTAGTTCAGATTCTTGACTTTCGTAGCGAGATGATTCCCGCTCCCCTAGAAGTTATTTTTCCTAGATGATAAAAATCGGGGTTGAAAAATGTTCAACCCCGAAAAAAAGCAATTTTTGAGCGGATTAACCCACTGGTTGTAACTGTAATTGCGAGAGAATATTGTTCTGCTCGGAGCGCCGATGACTAGAGACTGTCACCACGGTTTCAGCAGTTACATCTAATAGCGCATGGTCTCCAGAATTGACTTTTCCCGATAACATCGCCTCGGCTAAACTATCCTCTAAGCGTCGAGTTAAAGCACGACGTAAAGGCCGCGCACCGTAGCTAGGATCATAACCCTCATTGATGACCAAATCCTTAAAAGCGGCGGTAACTTCCACAGAAATACCTTTTTCTGTCAATTGTTTGGCTAGATCTGCGATAAGAATATCGGCAATCTGGGTAACTTCTTCGCGAGTTAACTGTCGGAAAACAATGATTTCATCGAGACGGTTGAGAAATTCGGGACGGAAATATTGTTTTAACTCCTCTGTCACCCGATTAGAAATCTGTTGGTAACGCGATTGAGCAAAATCGTCAGCCATCTCGAATCCTAAGCTATTACCGCCTTTTTCGATGACTTTTGAGCCAATATTCGAGGTCATGATAATTAGGGTATTCTTAAAGTCCACCCGACGACCTTGGGAATCGGTCAAATGACCATCTTCTAACAGTTGCAGGAGAAGATTAAAAACATCGGGATGTGCTTTCTCGATTTCGTCAAACAAAACTACTTTATAGGGTTGACGACGCACTGCTTCCGTTAACTGACCGCCTTCATTGTAACCGATGTATCCGGGAGGCGCACCAATTAACTTAGAAACCGTGTGGGATTCCATAAATTCCGACATATCTAGGCGAATCATACTGGATTCCGAGCCAAAGAGCAACTTAGCTAAGGCTTTCGTTAATTCAGTTTTACCGACTCCCGTGGGACCGGCAAAAATAAACGAGGCAATCGGACGATTAGGATTCTTTAAATTTACTCGCGCTCGACGAATAGCACGAGAAACGGCATTCACTGCCTCCTGTTGGCCAATAATCCGCTCGTGCAGTTGACATTCCAGATTTAAGAGCGATTCTGACTCAGTTTCAGTTAATTGGGTAACGGGAATACCTGTCCAAGCGGCGACAATTTGGGCGATTTCCTCCGCATCCACCACCGGAATTAAAGATTCGGGGTTGATTAGGGGTGATTCTTCCCTAACCTCCGCAGGACTTGTACTTTGCAGGGAATAGCGTAGATGGGTGCGGGATCCCGCTTCATCGAGAAGATCGATCGCTTTGTCCGGTAAAAAGCGATCATTGATATAGCGAGAGGATAGATTAACGGCAGCTTCGATCGCTTTTTGATCGTATTTTACCTGATGGAAATCCTCGTAGGTGGCTTTTAAACCCCGTAAAATCTCGATCGCCTGCTCTTTAGTTGGTTCTCCCACCATAACTGGCTGAAAACGTCTTTCTAGAGCCGCATCTCGCTCAATATGCCGTTTATACTCATCGAGAGTTGTTGCCCCTAAACACTGTAACTCCCCGCGAGCTAAAGCAGGTTTAAGCAAGTTAGAAGCATCCATGGCTCCTCCCATGCTACCAGCACCGACAAGAGTGTGAATTTCATCGATAAACAGGATAATATTGCCCGATTTGCGAACTTCCTCCACAACACCCTTTAAACGTTCCTCAAAATCGCCGCGAAAACGGGTTCCCGCCAGTAAAGACCCCATATCGAGGGCAATTACCTGTTTATCCTGCAAAAGTTCGGGAATATCGCCATTATGGATGCGTTGTGCTAACCCTTCAGCGATCGCTGTTTTGCCCACCCCCGGCTCACCCAGTAAAATCGGGTTATTCTTGCTGCGACGGCCTAAAATTTGGACAACTCGCTCGATTTCTGGCTCTCTACCGATTAAAGGGTCAATTTTGCCATTTTTGACCTCTTGGTTTAAATTGCGACCATATTGGGCTAAAATCCCGCCTTGGGGAGCATTTTTCTGGTCTTCATAGTCACTCTTTGCCGTGAAGCGACCACTAGCGACTTTTTCCCCGGCATTTTTAATTAAAAGGCCGCGAAGTTTGATCAAATCAACACCCTGCATAATTAAAATTTTAGCGGCTAGGGATTCGGGATCGCTGGTGATAGCGAGTAATAGATGTTCAGGTGCGATCGCCTGTTCCCCTAATTGTCGAGCTTCCTGAAATGCTTGCTCGAACATCTTTTTCGCTTTCGGGGTAAAAGGGATATTAACGGGACTGTAACCGGTGCCGCGGCCGGTCATTCCTTCAATCAGGCGGCGACTTTCGTGCAGGGTAACTTTTAAATCCTTGAGAATTAAGGCTGCGGTGGCGGTGGCTTCTCCTATCAATCCTAAGAGCAAATGCTCCGTACCCACGACACTGTGACCGGTACGACGGGCTTCTTCTTGGGCGAACATCACCGCTTTGATAGCTTTCTGGTTAAAGTATTCAAACATGATCGACGGCTTCCTGGCTACTGGGCTTTACCTGTTACTGTAACGTTTTCTTTACATTAGCCGGAAGGGTGATATCCGTATCAGTAGGGTGGGTTAGTCAGTGGTGAGCTTGGGCGATGCTTAAAATCCTTAACAAAAATTAAGGCTACTGGGAGTTATAACTTGACCCCCTGTGCAACTGTCGCTCTACAAAACTAATGCAAAAATGATAATTATTGATGTACCATATAAGGTACGATAACTGAGAAGGTAAGGATTGAAAAGGCTGCCAGCCAAGTTTTTTCGAGCCGAAGGTGGGTCGGAGCCAGTCAAAGATTGGTGGAAAACTCTCAGCCGTGAAGATTGCCGGATTATTGGCAGCGATATCAAGGACGTAGAGTTTAGCTTTCCCATCGGCTGCCCCTGTGCCGTTCACTTTCCGGTTATCAAGACTTATGGGAGGTGCGGAGTAGGGGCAATTCATGAATTGCCCCTACGGGCAGACGCATCACGCGGGTCATCTTTTACATCAGCCGAGGGGAGATGATTCTGCCGCACGGCAACATCGGCGAAGTCCCAAAAACCCCAAAACGGGAAATCTAGTAGGGGCGAACGGCCGTTCGCCCCTACTAGCGCAAGAAGGAACAGGAAAAATATGACCGCTAACCCCCATACTGGCTCCGATTTCGATGATTTTCTCAAAGAAGAAGGTCTTGAGGAGGACTGTAGTGCGGTGGCACTCAAACGGTTACTGGCGCGGCAGTTGGCTGAGGAGATGAAACGGCTCTCTCTGACCAAAACGGAGATGGCGGCGCGGATGCAGACCAGTCGGGCGCAACTTGACCGCCTCCTCGACCCGGAAAAGACGGGCGTTTCCCTCGATACTATCCAACGGGCGGCTTCTGTGGTGGGCTGCCAATTGCGAATCGAGTTGCTCTGAGGGAAGTCAGAAAGTTCGGAGTGCCGCAGATGAAATTACCCAACGGGGAACTGGCAGAAATCTCGATGGAAAAACTGATTGGCTATTGCTTAAATCCAGAACATTCCAGAGGAAAAAATCAAGCCAGAGTCTTTCGCTCTCGTCTGGGAATAACTGCCGAGAACGCTGAGGTTTTGCGATCGCTCATCTCACAGGCTGCCCTGGAGGGGGAAGTTGTGCAACAAGCGGTCACGGAATTCGGCCAGCAGTTTAAAGTGGATTGGACGATACCAGAACGGGAAGAAACACAACTGCGAACTATCTGGGAAATCAGCTTAATTAATCCCAACCCTCGCCTAATTTCTGCCTTTATCAAGTGAAGTACCATGAAAGACATCAAACTCTTAGATACGGTTGCCATCCTCAACTCCGTCCCTCGGGAGCGATTGACTTTAGTTGAATTAGATTATGAAGCTGTCCCCAGCTTGCCAAGCGGACAGGTGGGAACAGTGGTTGAGGTGTATGAAAAAGGTTCGCGCTATCAATATTTAGTGGAATTTTCTGACAGTCAGGGGCGGGAATATGCGATGGCTATTCTGCCAGGCGATGAGCTTCTGGTCTTGCATTATGAACTGGAGGTGGCGTGAATTCTGCTTAACGGAAAACGCTATGGCTCAAGTAGCGGTTAGCGAAATTTTGAACCCTATTATCGAATCTGACACACCGCGCCACCATCCCTCACGGAAGGCGATAGGTCGCCTGAGAAGCAGTAAAACAGGGGAAAATACCTGAAACTCTTTCCCCTGTGAATCCCTAAGCTAGGGAGAAGAATATAAAGATTTATTAAATTGTAGCTTTTGATACAGTTATGGGGGGGGAGTGTGTATTCTTCTGCTATCTCCCTTTGGTGTTGGGTTGGGGTGTTGCTTTACCTAGCTACGAAGAAGCGCTCGCACTACCCGCAATTTCAACAATGGCATGGGCAAGGATGCGCGAGTCTATCTCGATTCGATAGAAACACTACTAAAAAGATTAATATTCATTATGGGTTGGAGAAATTCACTTTTACTAACATTGTTGATTTGGGTTGTTCTTGGACCTCTTGGATTCTTAGTGACAGCACTTTGGGCAGCAATTGATTCCCATAGAATAGAAATTCATAAGTATAAAATTACAGGATCATTCGTACCCTCATTTAGTAATTCATGGTCAGTTTTTTTGTTTGTATTGCTCCTTTGGGTGTATTGTTTTCCTGCCTATTTGATTATTAGAGGAAAGATTCTTAAAGGAATTATACCTTTAAGAAACGAAGACGAATAAGGCTACTAATGAATCCAGACTAACTCCCCTCTCCTGCTCCCAGAGGGGTTGGGGGAGAGGTCAAATCATCAAACCATTATCTATCAACGAGTTGCTCATCGCCAAGAAATTTATAAAATTTTCCCTTAGTGCGATCACATGATCTTGTATGGTATTTTCTTCAAACGCAAACTTAAACCTTCCCAATCTACCGAAAAAGAAACCACAAAAGCCAGCTAAATTGTTTCTAAAAATACCATAAATGCCCCTTCATTCAGTCAGACCAAGTTTAGAGTAAAACTCGTAGGTTGGGTTGACCCAAGGAAACCCAACAACTTCCAGGAATATTTTCACAATCTTGGTTGGGTTTCGCCTTTTGATCCGATTGGTAATACCTGCTCAATAATGATAGCTCAATCCAACCCAGGGCTAGAGCGTCTGAGGGAATGCTAGATTTGACCTTGACATCCTCGCCGCCGTAAAACGGACGGCGATTCCCAAACCTCACGATTTAGGTTTCTGCTTCTTTCCCTTGCGGGGTTCCGCACCTGCCTTAACAGATTTACTCTGTTCTGGTCTTATGGTCGCTCTACAGACTGAC
>NZ_JAPZQJ010000122.1:0-10937 GCF_027530405.1 Microcystis sp. LE19-41.2A
GACGGGGGTTATAAGGGATGTAACCCTTATATAGAAAGGCATTTAGCGATTTTTGTCAATTGTTTTTGATCTAGAGCGAACTAATCAATTAAGTCTCTTACCAGATAAGGATTTAGTCGATTTATGCCCCCCTATCGAACCATACCAAGTAACGAAGAACCATACTATTGACTGATAACTTACCCACTGATAACTGATAACTGATAACTGATGCAAGGCTGACGGCTAATATTGATATCGCTCGCGATTTAAGACTAGGGTGGCATTTTTAGCGACAAAATCGATAATTTTTTTGGCCACATCCACACCGGTGGCCGCTTCTATTCCTTCTAAACCGGGAGAAGAATTGACCTCGATAACCACAGGCCCGTGATTGGACCGTAATAAGTCCACACCCGCAACCCGTAAACCCATGGCTTTAGTGGCCCGTATAGCCGTACTGCGTTCCTCTGGGGTTAATTTTATCTTTTCTGCTTTGCCACCGCGGTGAAGATTAGAACGAAAATCCCCTTCGGCCCCCTGTCGCTTCATCGAGGCTACCACTTTTCCATCGATGACAAAACAGCGCAAATCTGCCCCACTGGCCTCTTTAATGTACTCTTGTACTAGAATATTAGCTTCTAATTGCCGAAAAGCTTCAATAACTGACTTGGCTGCTTGGTCGGTTTCCGCTAAAACTACCCCAATACCTTGGGTTCCCTCTAATAATTTAATCACTAGAGGGGTGCCGCCGACGGTTTCGATTAAACCATCGATATCTTCAATTGCGTGAGCAATTCCCGTCACCGGTAAACCTATCCCTTCCCGAGCGAGGATTTGCAGACAACGCAATTTATCCCGCGACCGGGAAATTGCTTGGGAGTCGTTGGCAGTAAAAACATTCATCACCTCGAATTGTCGGACGACTGCGGTTCCATAGAAGGTTTTTGAGGCGGCAATACGGGGGATAATCGCATCGAAACTCTCCAAGGGTTTACCGTTATAAACAACCGTGGGTTTATGGGAGGTGATGTTCATGTAACAGCGCAAATAATTGATCACTCGTACCTCATGGCCTTGAGCTTCTCCCGCTTCTTTCAGTCGCTTGGTGGAATAAAGAGAAGCGTCTTGCGATAAAATAGCGATTTTCATAAATTTTCGCTTAAATATTGCTTTGACAACTGAATAGCTCGTTATCCCCTAATATTGGCTTTTTTGGCTGGCAACTCATAAAATTTCTGTTCTCGATCGAAGTCCATCGATCATTATGGCGCTGACAGTTCCCTTTGAACAGTTGGGTTAAATGAAAAGTAAAAAGGATCAAGCTTAAGACTAGATTTGTTTTTGTCGTCAGGCTAAGTTTAAGTAGCTGGTTATAATTAAATTAAAAATGGATTTTGCCTTTAATCCCCCCTTAATCCCCCCTTAATAAGGGGGGTGCCGATCCCCCCTGCCCCCCTTGATAAGGGGGGTGCCGATAGGCGGGGGGATCCCCCTTGATAAGGGGGGTGTCTGAAAACTTTTAACACCTACCTACTTAAGTTATAGTTTTAAGTATTTAATTGACTAACAAAGACTAGAGAAGGAGCAAAGGGAAAAAATGTCAATTAATCAATACAATTTTGTCACGGTTTTGCTACTAGGGATGATCGATCGGCTAGAATGATAAGGTGATCAACGATAATAATTATGACTTTACTAGCGAAATCTTTAGAGGAACTGACCGACTGGGTAAAAGACCAGGGACAACCCGCTTATCGGGGTAAACAATTACACCAATGGCTATATGAAAAAGGGGTGCATTCTTTGGCGGATATTTCCGTATTCCCCCAAGAATGGCGCAGCAAGCTGGCGGATTATCCTATCGGTCGTTCCCTTATACATTATCGCAGTGTAGCACCCGATCGCACTCGTAAATATCTGCTAAAACTGGCGGATGGTTTAATTATCGAAGCGGTGGGAATTCCTAGTGAAAAAAGATTAACAGTCTGTGTTTCTTCCCAAGTGGGTTGTCCGATGTCCTGTGATTTTTGTGCCACGGGAAAAGGGGGTTTTACTCGTAATTTAAAAGCGTATGAAATCGTTGACCAAGTGTTAACAGTACAGGAGGATTTTCAGCAACGAGTGAGTCATGTGGTGTTTATGGGGATGGGGGAACCTTTATTAAATATTCCCGAAGTGGTGACAGCGATTCATTCCCTGAATCAAGATGTGGGTATCGGTCAGCGTTGTTTAACGATTTCTACGGTGGGATTACCCCATAAAATCAAGCAACTAGCAGAACATAATTTACAAGTAACTTTTGCTGTTAGTCTCCATGCTTCTAATCAACAAGTTCGAGCTAAATTAATCCCCAGTGCCGACCATTATTACCTAACTGATTTGATTCAAGACTGTCAGGAATACGTTCAAATCACGGGACGAAGGGTGACATTTGAATACATTCTTTTAGCGGGAGTGAATGATTTACCCGAACACGCAGGGGAATTAGCCAAACTGGTGAAAGGTTTTCAATCTCACGTCAATTTAATCCCCTATAATCCCATTCAAGAGGTGGATTATCAACGGCCTGATGAAAAGAGAATCAGAGCTTTTAAAACTATTTTAGAACAGGAAAAAGTCGCCGTTACTGTCCGTTATTCGAGAGGTTTGGCAGCCAATGCGGCCTGTGGACAATTGCGAGCGAGCGTTATGGTCAAATAAACTTGATTTGTTCACTACTCTATCATCAGTTTTCTCTGTTATAATTAGAGTAACAGAGGAGTGTTGGTTGTGTTGTTTGTTAATAATTGTAAAATTTAATCAAGATCGGGATGGTTATCGGGCAACACCTCAACGGTGGGGGCAAGTAACTGTTAAGTGTGCTTCTTTAACTAGGGCTTGCTGAATAAATCTAAAAACCTTGTTGGATAAGGCTTTTAGACTTTTTTGACCTCAAAAAGTGCCGACCATTGGAGGGATCGGGGGTAAAATTCAGGTACTTTTTCCCTGAAAATTAGGTAACTGACTACCTCAAAATCGGTAAAACCCCACACCCCACACCCCACACCCCACACCCGGCCCCCCCCAACAAACTTTTTCAGCAGACCCTATTTATTCGGCCAATCCTAGTTATGATCGTTACTGATAAATGATAGTTGATAACTGGTAATGGTAAGTTCTTTCCCTCGCAGCTATAAAATCGCCGTCATCGGTGACGTTCACGACCAATGGGAAATAGAAGATAATTTAGCACTAGAAGCTTTACAAGTGGATTTAGCCCTATTTGTCGGCGATTTTGGCAATGAATCCCTAGAAATTGTCGGTCGGATTGCTAGTTTGTCCTTACCAAAAGCCGTTATTCTCGGTAATCACGACGCTTGGTATAGCGCCACCCCCTGGGGACGAAAACAATGTCCCTACGATCGCAATCAAGAAGATCGTGTCACCGCCCAGTTAGAATTATTAGGGGTTGCTCATGTGGGTTACTCAAAACTAGACCTGCCCAGTTTACAGCTTTCGATTGTTGGGGGTCGTCCCTTTACTTGGGGAGGTTCCGAGTGGAAAAATGGAGAATTTTTTCAAGAACGCTATAATATCAGCAGTTTTGCCGAATCTACTGCCACAATTATCGCTAATATTCAAGATACTGCCTATAATAACCTGATTTTTTTAGGTCACAATGGTCCAGCCGGACTGGGAAAGGAAGCGGAAGCTATCTGTGGTCGCGATTGGCAACCCTTGGGAGGGGACCACGGGGATCCGGATTTAGCGGCGGCCATCGAACAAGCACAGCTATTAGGAAAACAGGTTCCTCTCGTCAGTTTCGGTCATATGCACCACCGTCTCCGTCATACCACTTCCCGTTTACGCAATCCCGTGGTCACTTCCGAGATGGGAACCGTTTATCTGAATGCTGCTAGTGTCCCTCGTATTCTCCACTCCGATAGGGGTAAATCTCGCAATTTTTCCCTAGTCACTCTTGAAGAAGGTCTAGTCACAGAAGCATCTTTAATCTGGTTGAATGATAATTTCGAGATTATCAGCAATAGAAAACTTTATCACTCCGGGTCATCAATCGATCGCCTATCTCCCCAATCTTGTTATTCTTAATTTACATCTCCCCACACCCCACACCCCACACCCCACACCCCACACCCCACTTCCTATAGATAGTTAATTTTTTGAGCGAGTAGAGGTAAAGCAAGAGCGATAGTAACACTAACTATCATACCGATAAAAGCTTTTAAGGCATCCCCTAAAACCAGTTTACCCGTGGCTGCTAAATTAGGTTTTTCTCTGGTTAAAGTCAGAGAAATTTCTCGACCTCCTAATAAACCTAAAAATACCCAAGTGGTACTCATGGGAATATGATTATAGCCAACGAAAAACAGTAAAATTAGACCATAAATTAAGTTAATAATTGTTGCAGAACGCAGATCATGGGCGTTAGTTTTGCTAGTGACAATTTTCTCGATTTGACCACCGTGATTAATAAAAATGATGGTTTGCAGGAGTAGCATAACTGTTAGAGATAAAACTAACCATGTTGCCGCTAACTTTCTGGGAAGATAGGCGAAAATATTAGCAAAATCTTGCATTAACCATTGACTCCAGAGAAACCCGGTGGATAACCACTGTAAAACCACCCAGATTTTTTGAGGTTCTTGATTAACTGTTTCTAGGAAAAAGTTTTCTAATTGATAAATAATTCGATAGATGACTAACCCCACTATAACAGCAAGAGCATAACCCCAAGCGGATTTAACTAACATTTCATCTAGAGATTGGGGAGCAAAAACTGTTAAAACCAAAAAGGTTGTACTCACAGGTATTCCCCAAGTGGTGAGAATTAAAATTGCTAAGGGAGGAACGATATAAATCCAAGTAAAAGTTTCTGGGAAGGGAATCATTTCTAGTCGATTATAAGCCACATCTCCCTGATTAATATACCAACCAGCGATAAAAATCGAGGCTAAGATTATACTGGTGTACAGCCATAAAATCCACCAGGGACGTTCTTCATTGGCACTTAAAAAAGTCCCTAAAGTTTGTAGGGAATCGTTGGCAACAATCGCATAAGCTGATAGGATAAAGCCAGCAATCATCAAAAAATTACTCATAGACAAGTGAAAAAAAATAAAACTTAAAGTAATACAAATCCTGTTCAAACAGTAGAGAAAAGCGCAGAGGTAGGAGAGCGGGAAGTGGGGAAGTGGGAATAAACGAAAACTTCCTACCTCCCCATTAATATAACTGCTATAACTCCTTAATTTTGCTTTAAAAAATCCCTCGCTAGATAGAAAGCAGCCAAACTACCAGAGACGGTAATTTCCTGTGGATTAATTTCCTGTAAAGGTCGAAGAATAACTTCAATTTCCTCGGTAATATCTAACTTTTGTTGACCTGTGGGAGTAGCATTAAGAGCCAAAAAAATATGAATTCTGTTAGTATCTTTAACGGGATTATCGTACAAAACAGCCAGAGGTATTAGAGAATCACTTTGATAACCGGTTTCCTCCTCAAATTCCCGACGCGCTGCCGCAGTAATATCATCTTCACCCGCATCTACTGCTCCGGCAGGAAATTCCAATAAAATTTCCTTAACTCCGTGACGATATTGACGGACAAAAACCAATTGATTATCCCCAGTAACTGGAACAACTAAAACAATTTCAGGACGAATATTAACGAAATAATCATCGATAACTTGTCCGGAGGATAACTTCACCGCGTCTTGACGGACTTGACACCAACGATTATGAAAAACTAGCTCGGATTTAATAATTTGCCATTTTTTTAAATTAGTCATCGACAATCCTGTTATAATTGCAGTGAAATTACTAAACTTTTTCTCAGATAATTATAGCTATCTAGGGACTATTCCTGATAAGATTTAATTTTATACTCCCATCTCCCATGTCGTTAATTCAATGGTATCCCGGTCATATTGCCAAAGCGGAAAGAAAACTCAAGGAACATCTTAAACTCGTGGATGTGGTCTTAGAAGTGCGCGATGCTCGCATTCCCTTAGCTTCCCATCATCCGCAGGTGGACGATTGGATTGGCAATAAACCGCGCTTATTAATCTTAAATCGTCTCGATATGATTCCCGAATCTGCCCAGCAACAATGGGTAACATGGTTTAAAAGTCAAGGAAAAACCGTCTATTTTACTAACGCTAAACAGGGAGAAAGAGTTAAAGCAATTATCAAAGCGGCGGAAAAAATTGGCGATGAAATTAACCAAAAACGTCAACTGAGAGGAATGTTACCGCGTCCAGTGCGGGCTGTGGTGATCGGGTTTCCCAATGTGGGCAAATCTGCCCTGATTAACCGTTTATTAGGGCGAAAAGTCGTCGCCAGCGCCCGCAGGGCCGGAGTAACGCGACAATTACAATGGGTACGAATTTCCGACACCTTAGAACTATTAGATGCGCCGGGGGTGATTCCTTCCCGTTTAGAAAATCAAAAGGATGCGGTGAAATTAGCTATCTGTGAGGATATTGGGGATGCTGGTTATGATAACCAAAGGATAGCGGCGGCTTTTGTCGATTTATTAAGAGAATTACACTATGAAGGTCTTTTACAATCTCGTTACGGGTTGAATACTCTAGACATGACCGGGGAAGATTTTATCGAAAAATTGGCCAATCTCAAATATCAAGAAGATAAAGAAAGGGCAGCCATGCAGTTACTCAATGATTTTCGTAAGGGAATAATCGGGGCTATTCCCTTAGAATTGCCCCCTTCCTCTTGAAATCGCCTGTTTTTAACTCAATAGTTAATTCCCCAATTTGTCAAAATTACCGCCTGTTAGTCCAGTGAGTTGCCGATAAGATTAAAGAAATCGGTAAAGTTGCGGGGATCGATCGAACTGTGAAGGAAGATAGGGAATAAACGACAGAGATAACAAAGACTATGGGCAAACCGACTGGCTTTATCGAATTCCTGCGTGAACTTCCTTCCGAACTTACCCCCCTCGATCGCCTTCATAATTGGGATGAGTTTCATCTTCCCATGCCAGAAGATAAACTCCGCAATCAGGCCGCCCGTTGTATGGATTGTGGTACACCATTTTGTCACACGGGAACGCTAATTAGTGGCATGGCCAGTGGTTGCCCGATTAATAACCTGATTCCCGAATGGAATGATTTAATCTATCGAGGATTGTGGCGAGAAGCCCTCGATCGCCTCCATAAAACCAATAATTTCCCCGAATTTACCGGTAGAGTCTGCCCAGCCCCCTGTGAGGGTTCCTGTGTTCTCGGTATTCATAATCCCCCCGTTACGATCAAAAATATTGAATGTTCGATTATTGACAAAGGTTGGGAATCCGGTTGGATTACTGCCAATCCCCCCGCCATCCGTACCGGCAAAAAAGTGGCCGTGATCGGTTCCGGACCTGCTGGATTAGCAGCCGCCGACCAGTTAAATAAAGCCGGTCACTGGGTGACAGTTTATGAAAGGGCTGATCGCCCCGGGGGGCTATTAATGTACGGTATCCCCAACATGAAGTTAGATAAGGAAGAAGTCGTTCTGCGTCGTCTCCAGATGCTCGAACAGGAAGGGGTAAAAATGGTCTGTAACACGGAAGTGGGCAAGGACATCAGCAGCCAAGACCTATTAAACGAATATGATGCCGTGGTTATCTGTACCGGAGCCACCAAACCCCGGGATTTAAACATCGAAGGTCGCCAATTAAAGGGCATTCACTTCGCCATGGAGTTTCTCACCGCTAATACAAAAGCACTATTAGACGGACAACCGGGGGAGGATTTTATCTCGGCTGCGGGTAAAGACGTAGTAATTATCGGCGGTGGCGACACGGGAACCGACTGTGTGGGGACTTCCCTGCGTCATAACTGCCGTAGCGTCACCCAATTAGAGATCATGCCGCAACCGCCCCGAGAACGGGCCGCCGATAATCCCTGGCCCGAATGGCCGAAAATCTACCGTCTGGACTATGGACAAGAGGAAGCGGCCGCGCGTTTTGGCGATGACCCCCGGGTTTATACCACCACGGCGACTAAATTCGAGGGGGATAGCGAGGGCAACGTCACAGGGATTCACACGGTACGGGTGGAATGGCAACGCAACGAAAAAGGGCAGTTTATCCCCCAACCGGTAGCAGGAACAGAAAAAGTCATCCCGACGCAATTGGTTCTATTGGCCATGGGATTTTTGGGACCAGAACAGCCTTTACTCGATGATTTAGGCTTAGAAAAGGATGCCCGCAGCAATATCAAGGCCGAACACGGTCAATTTGCCACTAGCTTACCGAAAGTGTTCGCCGCAGGGGATTGTCGTCGTGGTCAAAGTTTGGTGGTTTGGGCGATTAATGAAGGTCGCGGGGCCGCCAGAGAATGCGATCGCTTTTTGATGGGGGCGACGGATTTACCTTAAACCAGTAGTTAGGGTTTGCGGCAAAAAGTTTTTTGTGGGGGCAGGGTGTGGGGTGTGGGGTGTGGGGTGTAGGGTTTTACCGATTTTGAGGGGGTCAATTACCTAATTTTCAGGGAAAAAGTACCTGAATTTTCCCCCCGATCACTCCCATATCCGGTACTTTTTGATTTCTAAAAGGTCTAAAAGTCTTACCCAACAAGGTTTTTAGATTTATTCAGCCAGCCCTAGTTACTCCTGCCATTGTCCTGACTTGCTGGGGGTGTTTTCCCCTCGTTATAGTCAGGGCCAAAAAGAGGCCTCAGCCATAGCCATCAAAACCCAACCGCCGGTCAAACCTTCTCAATCTGAAGAGGAGGAGGAGCGACGAAACAATTGTCCCTATTGCCTATCTAGACAATTGCTCCCTGTTTAAACCGTTGCCGCCGATGAATCAAGCACCACCTGTTCATTGGTGGGTAACTCCAGACAATAACCCGCACCGTAAACGGTTTTAATATAGCGAGGGTGGCGGGGATCGGGTTCTAGTTTCGTTCTCAGATGGCGAATATGAACGCGAATAGTCTCGATATCATCATCGGGATCGTATCCCCAGACCTCCTTGAGAATATCACTAGGGGAAACGGTTTGACCGTGACGTTGGAGAAGACAGTGGAGTAACTCGAATTCTAGATGGGTTAACTTGACCACACTTTCAAACCAGACTGCCTCAAAACGTTCGGGAACCAGGGTTAAAGGTCCAAAACTGAGTATTTCTGAGTGTTTAGCGGCTTGGGGAATGCGATCGGTGCGTCTGAGCAGGGCGCGCACCCTAGCTAACATTTCCTCCACCTCGAAAGGTTTGGTCAGGTAATCATCGGCACCCGCGTTAAAACCTTCCACTTTATCTTGGGTTTGTCCTAAGGCTGTGAGCATCAAAATCGGGATGTCGGACGTGCGTTCATCTCGTCGCAAACGCTGACAGACAGTAAAACCATCGACTTTGGGCAGCATTAAATCCAGCATGATTAAATCGGGTTGTAACTGGACGGCCAAGGCCTGGCCTTTAATCCCGTCCTCTGCGGGATTAACGTCATAACCCGCCATCTCCAGGTTGATGGAGACTAATTCCGCGATTGCAGGATCATCATCGATTACAAGTATTCGGGGCATTACCAGAGTGTTATGACTAAGGGTTTGGATAGGGAGTTGCTAAATGTGTTCTCGCTGACATCGCAACTAGGGCTTTGTCTCTCAAGGGCTTGAGTTTAGCACAACATAAAGAATCCTGTACTGATTATAAGCATGATTGCTAAATTCGGTTTTAATTTGTGAAATTTTGCTGATATAAGTCTCCTGAATGTTAAGAATTTCTAAGAAGTGTGAAGAATGTTGCTCGATGATTGATATTGGCGCTACACTACACCCTCTCTTATCCAAAGATCAACTAGGGAGCAGTTTTTCACTAATCTTTACAATTTCGCCATCTCGATCGATACCGGTTTCAACCGGCGGTCAAGTCCTGCTAGAGCTAACTTTTCTCCCTAAGCTCCCCCGGCGGCACTGTAAAAATTCTTAATAAAATTACCGATCGATTCAGTTTAATCTACCAAAATAGACGGTTTTAGTAAGCATCTGTAACGAACCCGATCCATTCCACTCATCCCAACAGGTGATCATAATATGAGCGTTAATTTATCAACTCAACTGCGAGAAGGCACGAAAAAATCCCACACCATGGCAGAAAACGTCGGTTTTGTCAAGTGTTTTCTCAAAGGTGTGGTAGAAAAAACTTCCTATCGCAAACTGGTGGCTAACCTCTACTTCGTCTATTCGGCCATGGAGGAGGAGATGGAAAAACTTCCTAGTCATCCCGTCGTTTCTAAAATCTGTTTTCCTGAACTCAATCGCAAAAATGCGCTGGAACAGGATTTATATTTTTATTATGGTCCAAATTGGCGCAACGAGATCGCTTTATCTCCCGCAGGTCAGGCCTACGTTAACCGGATTCGGGAAATCGCCACAACAGAACCCGAATTATTAGTCGCCCATTCCTATACCCGTTATCTCGGCGATCTGTCCGGGGGGCAAATCTTGAAAAAAATCGCCGAAAAAGCGATGAATCTGGAAACTGGTGGCACGGCTTTCTATGATTTCAAAGATATTCCCGACGAAAAAGCCTATAAAAACCACTATCGTCAAACCCTCGACGAGTTACCGGTAGATCAAGCCATGGCCGATCGCATTGTCACCGAAGCTAACGCCGCTTTTGGCCTGAACATGAAAATGTTCCAAGAGTTGGAAGGTAATCTAATCAAAGCGATCGGAATTATGCTCTTTAATACTCTCACCCGTCGTCGCACCACCGGCAGCACCGAAACTGGATTGGCTACCGCCGAATAGTAGTCAAGAAAACCTAAAAAAACGGATAATTCTAGAATTGGGGTAATGGTTAGCCTTGACATCCTCGCCGCCCTAAAAGTGCGGCGATTCCTAAACCTCACGATTTAAGTTTCTGCTTCCACCACCGTCGCATACCACAGTTAAAAAACCATGTACTGTCTTACACAGAGTCCACAGACTTTCGCCCCATTTCAG
>NZ_JAPZQJ010000300.1:0-2935 GCF_027530405.1 Microcystis sp. LE19-41.2A
AATAACGTCAACTGGGCAGTAACAGGCTCAGGAACCAGTGCAGCCAATGCCACTGATTTTGTGGGGGGAGTCTTACCCTCAGGAACCGTCAGTTTTGCGGCGGGAGAAACCTCGAAAGTGATTACCGTTAATGTTCAAGGGGATACCACCGTCGAACCTAACGAAAACTTTACGGTAACTCTCTCCAATCCCACCAACGGAGCAACGATTACCACTGCCACTGCTGTTGGGACTATCCAAAATGATGATGAAGGAACCTCCGTTACCCTTGCCAGTAACTACAGTGGCGTTAGTGAAAACGGCAAAACTAACCTCGTCTATAACTTCACTCGTTCAGGAGCCACCACTAACTCTTTAACCGTTAACTTTACCCTTGGTGGTACGGCAACTCGCGGCAATGACTACAATGCCTACGGCGGGAATTTTGTCTCACCAACAACGGGTAATATTGTCTTCGCATCTGGTCAGACAACGGCTCAGATCGAGATCGTGACCACCGGAGATACCGTCAAAGAAGCCAATGAAACGATCGCCTTTACCCTAGCAAGTGGCACTGGCTATACCATTGGCACACCAGGTGCTGTCACCACTACGATCCTGAATGATGACGGTGTTCTCAATCAACAGGGAACCACGGGTAACGATGTGATCGAAGCCGGAACTACCCGCAATCTGAGCGGTCGAGCGGGCCATGACATTTTGATTGGTTCCAATGCCAGCGATATGTTAGTAGGTGCTGCAGGGAATGACACGATTACCTCTGGTGCTGGTTTTGACGTAATTGCCTATAGCCTTGCCAGTGAAGGCCAAGATACGATTACGGACTTCAACGTTTTCCAAGATACGCTCCAAGTCTCGGCGGCGGGTTTTGGTGGCGGATTAATCGCCGGTGAAAGTATTGCGGCGGCTCAATTTGTCTTGGGAACCGTCGCCACGACCGCCAGCCATCGCTTTATCTTTAATAAACCAACAGGCCAACTCTTCTTTGATGTGGATGGTAATGGTTCATCGGTTCAGACTCTCTTGGCGACCTTGACTCCTAACCTTAACTTGACAGAAGATAATATCTTCGCGGCTTAGATGACTTGAGGCTAAGTGTCAACATAAACCGGCTGGGAAAGAATAATCTGGCTCAGAGATTGCTCAGTTTTCCCGCCGGTTTTCCATTGTGTGTCAAAAAAGTGAAGCAAATATTAATTGTTGTTCAAACAATTGATTCGGGCGGGAGTTTACGGTAATTATAAGCTAAGTCGCATTTTAACCGCCTATTCAGAAGTGTTGAATCCTGCAATAAAACTTCACAAAACCAGTATTTTACAGTGCTAAATTAGATTGACTATTGAGAATGGAGTCAATAATCAGTCCTTTTTGGTATCATCAGAGCGAATACATAACTTGGTCATGATCTTCAAAATCTTAACATTCAAGTATGAAACACTTTTTGAAAAAAGGTATAAGGGTTTTGTTGATTTTTTAGTATTTATGTATCGTGTAAGTCCAGTAATTGATCCCCTTTTTCTTGGCATAATCTGATAGTTTCATTGGAACTGTAAGGTAAACTTGCACTAACCACAGTAGCAGTTGTTTGCTGTTATTTGCGTATATTTTCGACAAAACTTGACAATACTTCTGAGTTTCTTCATTATTCTCAACAATACTTTTCTTATTGCTGTTACTCATCAGGCTCTTGGATAAATTTAAGAAAAAAATTTTTTTGTTAGACTTGACTTGTCTAGTTGTAATTACAGGTGGATAACAAATTTAGCCCCAGGGCAGAAAGGTTGGGCTTGTCTTTTTCCCTAACCATAAACAGAAGGAATTCAACACCCCCAAGTAATTGACCGATTAATTTTCGGGTTCTTCTCGACTTTGTGTGATAATTTTTGCTTATAGAATAGTAAAATGTTTACTGGGAAAGACTTTTAGGACTATTTTGCTGAAGAAACTATCAGTATAGACGCCGTTTCCACACAGAAACCAGAAGAGCCATTTTCGGACAATGGGGTGTGCCTAACCATGAAGACAACACAAGTAAGTTCCGATTTATCGAGTACAGATATGTCATCTCTAGAAGATTCTTTGAGTTTTGACGGAGCCTCTCCAATCACCTTTGATTTAACAGGTTCCGACGATTTAAGTGTATCGAGGGAAACTACTCCCTTGGGAGTCCTGAACTCTAACCCCTCCCCATCTACAGTCTCCTCGGAGGCCCCCACGGTTCCAGTCTCCCCTACTGCTACGGGTCAAGTGGTTTTTCCCGCTTCCCTCAGTATGAACTCTTCTGGTTATCCCACCAGTCCAGCGTCGAGTCCTGCCTCTGTACCCACCGCCGCCCCCGTCACCACCAGTCCAGCGTCGGGTCCTGCCTCTGTACCCACTACCGCCCCCGTCACCTCAGAGCTAAGACCGGCAGCAACTAGCACCCTTGCCCCTTATGCTCCCAATCAACTCATTGTCAAGTTCAAGAAGGGGATCGCCAGCGCCGAAGTTGCTCAGTTTAAGTCCCTCTTTGGTGCTGTCAGCACCCAGACGATTAAACTAACGGGGGCAGAGATTTGGAAGTTATCCGGGTCGCTCTCTGTGGAGAAGATTCTAAAACAATATCGCTCCCATCCGATTTTTGAATACATTGAACCCGACTATATTCGGACGGTGGGTGCATTTACTCCCCAGGCGACATTCCCCAATGACCCCAGTTTTAATCAACTTTGGGGACTGCATAACACCGGACAAAGTGGCGGTACTCCCGATGCCGATATTGATGCCCCGGAAGCCTGGGATATTCAAACCGGCGATCCTAATTTAGTGATTGGGGTTATTGATACGGGGGTGGACTACAATCACCAAGACCTAGTTGGCAACATCTGGACAAACCCGGGGGAAATTGCCGGAGATGGCATTGACAACGATGGCAATGGCTACATTGATGACATTC
>NZ_JAPZQJ010000581.1:0-1887 GCF_027530405.1 Microcystis sp. LE19-41.2A
GGAGAAGCCTTATCTTATGAACTCAATCAACGATTTTTTCAGCAGTTAAACTGTGAATTATATAACGCTTATGGACCAACAGAAGTAGCGGTTGAGACTACTATCTGGTGCTGTCAGCCAAATTCCCAAATTTCTATTGGAACTCCCATTGCTAATGCCCAGATTTACATTCTCGACAGTTATCTCCAACCGGTTCCTATTGGTGTTGCTGGAGAATTACATATTGGTGGAATGGGTTTAGCGCGTGGATACCTCAACCAACCTGAATTAACGGCTGAAAAATTTATTCCTCATCCTTTTGCCCAGGGTAAATTATATAAAACCGGAGATTTAGCTCGCTATCTTCCTGATGGAAACATTGAATATTTAGGGCGGATTGATAATCAAGTCAAGCTGAGAGGTTTACGCATTGAATTAGGAGAAATTCAGACGGTTTTAGAAACTCATCCCAACGTTGAACAAACTGTTGTGATTATGCGGGAAGATACCTTATATAATCAACGGTTAGTTGCTTATGTAATCAGAAAAGATACTTTATTAACTTCCCAGGATTTGCGTCGTTTCTTACAGCAGAAATTACCCGTTTACATGATCCCTTCTGCCTTTGTCATGTTGTCGGATTTTCCCTTAAATCCTAATGGGAAAATAGACGTTCATAAATTGCCTATACCGGATGAGACTTCTCTAGTTGAATCACCCTATTTAGCCCCCCGCAATTCAACGGAAACTATCTTAGTAAGCCTTTGGCAACAACTTCTACAAGCTGGCAAGATAGGGGTTAATGATAACTTCTTTGAGTTGGGTGGTCATTCCTTACAAGCTATGAATCTTATGGCTTTAATTTATGAAAAAATGGCCATAGAAATTCCTTTATCAATGATTTATGAAAAGCCAACAGTCGCCGAATTAAGCGATTATATTATCTATGCTCAGGAGATGAATATTCAACCGAAAGAACGTCCTTATGTGGTGTTTAATAAGGAGCAAGAAAAGGCCGTCTTTTTATTTCCCCCCGCCCTTGGTTTCGCTGCTGCTTATGCCAATTTAGCAGAGTATCTAACGAATTATGCTATTTATACTTTCCGGTATATTAGCGATGAATTAATGTTAAAAAAATACGCTGAATTAATTGAGGATTTGGCTCAGAATCAAGATATAAAATTAATGGGACATTCCGCCGGCGGATTTTTAGCGATGTTAATGGCTCAACAATTAGAAAGTCGAGGGAGAGTTGTTTCTGATGTCATTTTACTGGATACTTACAGAGGAGGACGTGAGGCTAAAAAAGCTGATATGTCAGAGATTCAAGAAGGGGTTGATGCTTTCTTATTAAATCCCAAACGTCAGGAATTAAGAGGTTACTTTTTAGGGAATCAAAAACTCCGCAATCGCACTTATCATCAAGTGTGGGAATACTTTAATTTTCTTTGGAATTCTGATTTAAAAAATGTACAAATTCAAGGGACTATTCATTTGATTCGTGCTGAGGGAAACTATGAAGCTCAAGATGATTGGACACAAGCAACAAAAGGAGAAAGAATCAATCATTATGCCACCGGTATTCATCGTGAAATGATTGATCCTCCTTATCTTCCCAAAAACGCTCTGATTATTAATAGTATTCTCAACCCAAAACAGTCGTAACCGTTGAGGGGGGGGGACGAAATCGGGCAATCTGAGAGACATGGATGAGCAGTACCTAGGGTCTGCTGAAAAAGTTTTTTCAGCAAATCCTAATTAGGGCTTGCTGAATAAATCTAAAAACCTTGTTGGGTAAGACTTTTAGACTTTTTGTCAATCAAAAAGTACCAGATATGGGAGTGGTCGGGGGGAAAATTCCGGGACTTTTTCCCTGAAAATTAGGTAATTTACCCGATGAAAATGGGT
>NZ_JAPZQJ010000392.1:0-2098 GCF_027530405.1 Microcystis sp. LE19-41.2A
ACTTTCAAAAACCTTGCATTATCCTTCTTGTAGTACATCGCTTGGTACAAAAAACAAGGGCAACAAAGCCTGAAACGACCGGCTCCTGACGACCGGCTACTGACTCCTACCCCCAGGAAAAACTTTTTCAGCAGACCCTAGTTATTTTGAGCGAAGGACAACGAATGGGGTGGTCGAGGGAATCAACAATAAACTTAAACTAATAAAACGGAGAGGCTATGGCTTGAGAAACTTTCGGAATTTTTGGGTTAGAAGTATGTTGTCTTGGCATCTTGTCTGTTGATTTAGCGTAAAGGGTAACGAAGAGCCTGATAAACTAGGGGCATGATGTTTCGCTGTTAGCGCAATTATATCTTGAAAAAAACCTTCTAATTCAGATAAGCTTAACTGTTCGACGGCTTCTAGTAAGTCTTCTTTAGATAGTTGGGCTTGAATTTTTATGGTAGGCATTTTCTATGACCTGTTTCATGAAGATCGTCTCTTATTATGTATGATACCCATTATTTCACCCCCATCTAGGGGAATGGCATAAGTTCTAGTTACAATTTCTCCCATTCATCTTTAGAAATTTGAGCTTGTTTTAGAATTCTACTGAGTAAATTAATACTAATATCTGACTGATGAGGATTGGGAAGACGGACTCTTAAGCCATTCTTTTCCATAAATTGGTGTCTTTTCCCTGCGTAGGGACCTTGAAATCCTGCTTTATGGAAAGCTGAAATTAAATTAGAACGAGAAATTGCACCAAAATAAGGCATGATTCAACTTAGATAAATGTTAGGCGACTAAATCTATTTTTAAAGATAAACCGTCAAATTCTGGCAATTGATGACCTAATTTAATTGCCAATAATATCCATTCTTCTAAGACTTCTAAGAGTTCCCGACGACAAGCTTCTAGGGTTTCTCCGGTTGCCCAAACTCCCGGAGCATTGGGAATGTTGCCATAAAATCCCTCATTATCCTCTAAAAATTCATAATGGGCTGTTTCCATCGCTTTATTAAGATATTCTTGGATCATAGCTTTCTTTGATTGATTATTTCGTTTTTTCCCAGTATAACATAGTAATTTATCCCTTTGAGCGATCGCTACTTCAACCGAATCGCCCGAACTCCTATTTTTCCAAGCCTTTCAGGGCAATGCTTTCAGCCAATCCTTAAAGAAAGTATTAAGAAAACGGGAAGGGGGGAAAAAAATTATGATGGGAGCATCATTCTTTTACCATAACTTAGGCTCAAAGCCAGAATCATTAATTATTTCTACTGTTTCTCCCGATGGTTTAATCACAAATAAACCTTGTTTATAGGCATAACGATCTACTCCTTCATCTATTTCTATTCCTGCCACTGCACCATAAGCTTGATAGTTCTTATAGTGGGGAAATGCTTCTTTAAATCGACTTAATTTTTCTAGAAATTCATTAACATCATCTTTCGATAAACGAGACTTACATTCGACTAAAACTACCTCGGTTTCATCGACGGCTAAAATATCAATCTCCATGGCGATTCCTTGGCGTTTTACCCTGGCGCGACTGTAGGTTTCTTTGACATCGATACCCTTCGCACGAAATAGGCGAATAACCGCAGGTTCCACTAATTCCTCGACAAATCTTCCCCAGCGAGTGGTTAAACTATCCACCGCACGACTGGTATTTGCCACTGTTTTCTCTAGCTGTGCTAAACGGCGATCGGCTTCGGCCTTGGCTTCGGCCGCCCGGCGATCGTATTCGGCTGCCCGGCGATCGGCTTCGGCCTTGGCTTCGGCCGCCCGGCGATCGTATTCTTGGCGTGATTGTTCAAACTTTTCGTTAGTTTTCTCGAAAAGTTTATAGATATCTTCGATGGTAATCGGTTGAGACATAGTTATTTACTTTAATCCTCCTTATTTTACTGATTACTATAATTGTACTACCAAATTACCAGTCATTTTTTGGACAGGTGTTAATTCACTGAAACATTCATCGGAAATTTTGGGTCTGAAACCCCGCCGTTCTAGGTTGGCTTTACGTTAGAATTAAAAGGCCAGTCTCGAAAACCAAGTGGACGGCGCAGCACCTTGAAAACTCGGCTTAGGGGGTTCCGACCAGAAAAGCTTG
>NZ_JAPZQJ010000234.1:0-1025 GCF_027530405.1 Microcystis sp. LE19-41.2A
TTTTGCAAGCTCGCTTAGGTGAAGTTCCTTTAGATGTGGAACAATACCTGAATAAAGTTTCGGTACTATCTACATTACAAGAGATTGTTAAATTAGCAGCTACCGCTAATTCTCTCGCAGAATTTAAGCAGTCTTTGGCAAGAATCCAATAATCTTATCCTAATATCTAGAAAACGGGTTCCTTCGAGAAACCCGTTTTCTTGTAATAAATGTTAATTTCTGTTAAAGGGGTCTTGAAAAATTGGCAATTGTTATGCTAAAACTGTTAGCAATAAACTTTTGCTGTTACTGTCATGACTCTCTCTCTTTTGTCGATTATTCCTGTTGTTGACGATGTTTTGTTCAATTTCGCTCAATCTGATGGTTTTTGGGCGAATTTAGGAACCGCTTTTGGCACAAGTTATGATGTGGTTAAAGCGACGCAATTACGACAACAGTGGCAAAGCCGAAATTTTAGTCAAATTCCCCCAATTGAGGTACTTAGTGATGAGGTTTTGGGGACTGCGAATGGTGCATATTCCAGTAGTAAGAATAAGATTTATCTATCAGCATCTTTTTTAAATACGGCCTCGTCAGCATCGATAATTAATGTAATTTTAGAAGAAATTGGGCATTATGTGGATGCTCAAGTTAATCAGGTGGATAGCGCCGGAGATGAGGGGGCAATTTTTGCAGAGTTGGTTCAAGGTAACAGTCTGGATGTGGCAACCTTAGACGCTTTACGAGCAGAGAATGACCAGACAACAATTATAGTAAATGGCGAAATTATTCAAGTAGAACAGGCGGATTTTACGGGTACTAATGGTAATGATAATATTACGGGTACATCTGGAGATGATAACATTTATGGGTTAGATGGCAATGATACTTTAAGTGGTTTGGGGGGACAAGACCGCCTAGAAGGAGGAGATGGAGATGATCTTTTGTCTGGAGGAGCGGGGAATGATGGTGATTATTACGACTGGGAGAATTATTTCGGTCTCTATGGTGGAGATGGTAATGACACCTTAAATGGTGAAGCTGGT
>NZ_JAPZQJ010000029.1:0-34148 GCF_027530405.1 Microcystis sp. LE19-41.2A
CTGAAATGGGGCGAAAGTCTGTGGACTCTGTGTAAGACAGTACATGGTTTTTTAACTGTGGTATGCGACGGTGGTGGAAGCAGAAACTTAAATCGTGAGGTTTAGGAATCGCCGCACTTTTAGGGCGGCGAGGATGTCAATTAGTCATCTAACAGCAAGGGATGTAATCTCATTCAGGGGAAAAAGTCGCTATGAACCACCAAATAGAAACCCCGATCCGGTCACCCTCTCAAGCTCGATTCCGTTCACGGGAGGAACGCATCCAGATCGGTAAATCCCTCCGGGAGCGATTGCCGCGTTCTCGCCACGCTATCTGGCAACCCCCCGCAGCTGGTCGAGAGCCGATCGAGATCATCGAAGCATCAAATCGAGGGCGATTACAGGAATTGATTCCCATCCGCTACGGACGGATGTTGCGGAGTCCCTTTACCTTCCTGCGCGGTTCCGCTGCTTTGATGGCCTACGATCTGGCCACCACTCCCAAAACCGACATTATCGTGCAGGCCTGCGGGGATTGCCACCTCTTGAACTTCGGATTTTTTGCCACCCCCGAACGCAATTTAGTCTTCGATATTAACGATTTCGACGAAACCCTACCCGCACCTTGGGAATGGGACCTCAAGCGTCTAGTGGTCAGCTTTGTCATCGCCGGCAGGGATAGCGATCTATCCGATCGAGAATCG
Source organism: Microcystis sp. LE19-41.2A (assembly GCF_027530405.1). Lineage (NCBI taxonomy): Bacteria > Bacillati > Cyanobacteriota > Cyanophyceae > Chroococcales > Microcystaceae > Microcystis > Microcystis sp. LE19-41.2A. The sequence continues at coordinate 684 of NZ_JAPZQJ010000029.1, forward strand.
AAGGCAGCGGCGATCGATTGCGCTCGTTCCTATCGGGAACACCTGCGGGAATATTCTCGCCTCAGTCCGTTAGAGGTATGGTACACGCGCATAGGAGTAGAACAGGTGATCGAGATGGCTCCCGACGAAAAGACGCGGAAGATACGGGAACAGATGATGACAAAAGCCCGCGAGCGCATCATCGAACATCTCTACCCCAAGATCGTCACCCAAACCGCGGGACGCAATCGCTTTGTCGATCAGCCGCCCATTCTCTACCATGTCAACGAACCGGATTGGGAGACTCTCGTGCGTGAGGGTCTGGAAGACTATCGCCAATCCCTGCCGGAGGAACGCCGAGTCCTGTTTGATCGCTACCGGTTAGAGGACTTTGCCCTGAAAGTGGTAGGCATTGGCAGTGTCGGCACCAGATGTTATATCGCCCTATTTTTCTCGGAAGATAACCATCCCCTCATCCTACAAGTTAAGGAGGCTTGCCCTTCGGTTCTTGAACCCTATACCGCCAAGAGCCAGTACGAAAATCAGGGACAACGGGTGGTTACAGGCCAGAGATTGATGCAATCCTCTAGCGACATATTTTTAGGCTGGACCCAGGGAAGACGGGGCAATAACTTCTATTTACGGCAACTGCGGGATATGAAGTTTTCCCTACCCATTGAGGGAGTATCAGCCGTCCAACTGCAACGCTACGCCGAGTTCTGTGGCTGGACCTTAGCCCGCGCCCACGCTAAATCTGGAGATGCGGCCACCATTAGCGGTTATTTGGGAAAAGGAGATCAGTTCGATCTAGCCCTGGGCGAATTTGCGATCGCTTATGCCGAGCAGACAGAACGAGATCACGCCGCTTTGGTGGAAGCGGTCAAAACAGGACGGGTTGAGGCTTTGGTAGAAGAAGATTTATAGCATTAAGCCATCAGCCTGTTATTTCTCGACCATACATTATGGGCGCGAGCTTTGCGCCCCCACATTGCAGCTGGTATGATACCAAATCCGTTTTTATACTAAATCCGGTTATTAAAGACTGATTATTTATTCCCCCTTTTGCCTCTTGCCTCTTGCCCTTTGCCTGTCCTGATATGTAGCCTATACTCAACGGATTTAGTATTAATAGTCCGATTAACTCTCAGGTTATGGATTGTTTCTCCCTCCTCCAGCGCTCCCCACGCTCCTATACTTTTTAAACAGGATTTAGTATTATTGCTCAGTAGGTCAGATTTGCTCGCAGAAAATACGGCCTATATCTACAAAATGCTCTAGAAAAAGGATGATGGTATGTGATATAATTTGCTCTTGCTTTCATCTACATATTTAGGGCTTGCTGAATAATGGTAAAACCCTTTTAAAATAAAGCTTTTGACCTGTTAAAGTCCGATGTTAGTGCAAGCAAATAGGATTGGGACTTTCAAAAACCTTGCATTATCCTTCTTGTAGTACATCGCTTGGTACAAAAAACAAGGGCAACAAAGCCTGAAACGACCGGCTCCTGACTCCTGACGACCGGCTACTGACTCCTACCCCCAGGAAAAACTTTTTCAGCAGACCCTATTTAAGTGATTTTGTCAAGAAAATGAGCGAATTAAAATCACAAATCACGGCTATTGATCATCAACTTTCCAAACGTCCGATCGCTCTCGATCCCGCAGGATATTTTATTATTTATCTAGACCGAGAAGCAGGGTTAATCTGTGCCAAACATTACAGCAATATTATCAACGAAAAAGGTTTAGCCGTCGATCCAGAAACGGGAAAAGTTATCGGTGTTAGGCAAAAACTTGATCGCAATCCTGAGACTATTTACACCGCAAGAACCGCCAAAGAATTAGCCGTCAAAGTGATCGAAGAAACCCACCCTTGTCCGATTACTATGTTCGATCATGCTGCTTATTTAGGTCGAGAATTCACCCGCGCTGAATACGCTTTAATCACCGGGGAAGAATATATTCAGGATTAAAAATTGGGCTTTTCAGTAATCAGTAAACAGTAATCAGTAAACAGTAATCAGTAAACAGTAAATAGTAATCAGTAAATATAGCAGTTTTCATCAGAATGAGGCATGGGCAAGGGGCTTAAGTCCTTTGTTGGCAAAACTTGTCGATACCTCAGTAACGTGAAAAGCGCTATAAATAACTTAAAACTTCAAACTTAAAACTTACATCTGATAACTGATAACTGATAACTGATAACTGTTAAACCGTGCCTTTAAATAAACCTTGGGGACGGAATAATAACAGCAGGATCATAATTAATAAAGCCACGGCTAATTTATAATCAGAACCAATTAAGGGAACACTAATTTCTTGGGCAACACCAATAATTAAAGCCCCAGCAATCGCTCCGTAGGGATTACCAATACCACCTAAAATCACGGCGGCAAACATTGGTAAGATTAAAAACCAGCCCATATTGGGACGCACTCCCCCAGTAATTAACCCGAACATCGCTCCGGCTAAAGCAGTTAAAACTCCCGTAATTATCCATGTCCAGAAGACAACCCATTCGACGTTAATTCCGGTTACTCTAGCTAAATCGTTGCTGTCAGCTACGGCACGCATCGCCTTACCGATCTTAGTTTTTTGCAATAACAAATGGAGGGCAATAATAACTATAATTGCCAAACCAATGACTAACAAGCGATCGAAAGCTACTTTAATCCCAAAAATTTCTGTAGCGGTCATCACAGGCAGATCGTAGCGTTGATTACTACCGCCCCAGATCATTAAAATACCATTGCGAAGAAATAAAGCCAAACCGATCGAAATAATAATTAAAGTGGTAGAATCAGCCCGTCGATCGCGCATAGGTTTCCATAATAATCTCTCGGCAATGAGCATGGCAATAGCTGTCACTGCTGCCCCCACCAGCATCGCTAACCAGAGATTAATCCCTTGAGCATTTACCACCCAAGTTATGTAAGCACCCAAAGTCATAAAATCGCCGTGGGCAAAATTAGACAGACGCAAAATGCCACAGGTAAGGGTTAACCCAACAGCAGCCAGAGCAATAATACTGCCGACGGCTAAACCATTGAATAAAAGTTGCGGTGTATCCATCAAACCTCTTGTATAAATCAGAAATTGTCCTTAGAAATAGAAGTCAGGAGAGAGAAAATGAATTAACTTTTGTCTTTTACTTTATTTAGCTGAAAGCTGGGGGCCCGTGGCTTAAATATTTTTGTTTAGACCAAATTGCATGGCAGTATAAGCCTAGACAGCCATTATAAAGGTTTGTGTGCCAGCAATTTCTAGCGGCTGGCGGAAAGCTGACGGCCGATGACTTACTGCTATAAAATCAAGAATGCCCACTGATGGAATTTTCCGCCAATGAAGACTATCTTTCGATTAGCGATCGCTTTTTTTGCCTTACTATTTATCCTATCTCCTGTCAATGCCTTAGCAGCCAGTTCTGCTGCTGTCACAGGAGCCAATGCCAGTTATGAAAACCAGAATCTGACAGGAAAGGATTTTTCGGGACAAAATTTGCAATCTGCCCAATTTACTAACGTTAATCTCCAAGATTCTAACTTTAGTTCTGCCGATTTGCGCGGGGCAGTGTTTAACGGAGCCTCTATCATCGAAGGCAACTTTCATGGAGCGGACTTAACCAATGGGTTAGCCTATCTGAGTACCTTTAAAAATTCCGATTTAAGCGATGCCATTTTTGCCGAAGCGATCATGCTGCGTACCATTTTCGAGGGAGTCAATATCAACGGTGCTGATTTTAGTTTTGCCGTGCTTGACGCTCAACAAATCAAAAATCTCTGTGAAAGAGCCGAGGGTGTCAACTCAAAAACCGGCGTCTCTACCCCGGAATCTTTAGGATGTGATCAATGATGCAAAGAAGGGTTGGTGTTATTGGTGGTGGACAATTAGCTTGGATGATGGCACAGGAAGCCAAGAAATTAGGCATTTCTCTAATTGTACAAACACCACACCCCGACGATCCCGCCGTTGCTTTAGCTGACGGGGTTGTCTTCGCAGAAATAGCTGACGTGGAAGGCACAAAAAAACTAGCTCAACATTGTGATCTGATCACTTTTGAAAATGAGTTTGTTAATTTAGATGCCCTAGAAGAATTAGCGGCCACAGGAGTGAAATTCTATCCTAGTTTGGCAAATCTGCGCCCCCTATTGGATAAATACGAGCAAAGATGTTATTTACGCTCCCTAGGGTTGCCTGTGCCTGATTTTTGGGCGATAGATAATTTATCCCCACTAGAAAATTATCCTTTTCCGCTAGTGCTGAAAGCGCGACGACAGGGTTATGATGGTCAAGGAACCTTTATTATCCGCACTCCTGAAGAATTAAACGCCAAAAAGCGGCAATTAGAGCGTCTTGACTTGATGTTAGAAGCTTATATTCCCTACGAGCGAGAATTAGCCATCGTTGCCGCTAGGGGATTAACCGGGGAAATCGTCACCTATCCCGTGGTGGAAACCCATCAAGAGGAGCAAGTCTGTCACTGGGTGATTGCTCCCGCCGCTCTTAACCAATCATTACAGGCTCAAACCGAACATATCGCCCATCATCTGTTAAGTAGTTTGTCGGCGGTGGGTGTTTTCGGGATGGAATTATTTGTCACTTCCCAGGGAGAGGTATTGATTAATGAAATCGCTCCCCGTACCCATAATTCGGGTCATTACAGCCTCTCTGCCTGTCTTACCTCCCAATTTGCCCTACAACTGCAAGCAGTGGCTAATTTGCCCCTTGGAGCCACGGATTTAAAATCTGCCGGGGCAGTCATGGTTAATTTATTGGGTTTTGAGGATAGTGACGGCGATTATCGCGAAAAAAGAGCAGTTTTAGCGGCAATTCCAGACGCTCACGTTTTTTGGTACGGTAAAAAATCCCGTCCCGGTCGAAAATTAGGCCATGTCACCCTCTTAAGGGATACAAGCGATCGCTCTGAGTTATTGGCTCTAGCAAAGCAGATAGAAAAGCTTTGGTATGGTTGTTAGGGAAGTGGGGAAGTGGGGAAGTGGGGAAGTGGGGTGTGGGGTGTGGGGTGTAGGGTGTGGGGAGAATAAATAGAAATAATCTCCTATCTCCTGTCTCCTGTCTCCTGTCTCCTGTCTCCTGTCTCCTGTCTCCTGTCTCCTGACTCCTGACTCCTGACTCCTGACTCCTGACTCCTGCCCCCAGGAAAAACTTTTTCAGCAGACCCTAATTAAAAGACATTTTTGATTGCCTCGGTCAGTTTTTGACTAATTAACTCGTTACCGTCTCGACTAAGATGAATATTATCGATATAGAGGGAATCAGGAGTAGGATGGGCTTGAAAAATGGGCAGAAAATCTAGATAAAAAATCTGCTGGTTGCTGGTGAAATCCGCTAGTCTTTGACGGGCTTTTAATTCATAATCTCGCCCCTGTTTTTGAGCTTCGCGAATGAGGGGGGTAATAGCGATAATTAAAGGGGCTTGATTAGCCTGAGCAAGGGCTTGAATTTGGGCAAGAGCGGTTAAATTATTGCCCACTCGATCGCCTCCTTCTTGCACCGGTGGTAGGGGAGGATAACGCTTAAAATATCGATCATAAAATTCGATTAAAGCTAAAGCTGGCCGGTGATCGGGATAATTAATTTCTCGTCCCACCACCGCCGAACTAGGAGCTAAAGCGAACAGATCATCGGTGTTCATTAATAACACAATCACCTGAGATTCAAAGGTGCCGAAACGTCGCAGATAGGCCGATTGATTGCGCGGTCCCCAAGAATTAGCCGAAGCATTGAGAACCTCCACTGAACCCGTCAGATTTTGGCCTAAATTTTTGGTGATTAAAGCAGCAATGGTCTCTTTTTGATCTGTCCACCAGGAGCCATTAGCGATCGAATCACCGATTAACATGATTCTCGTCGTCTCCGGAGGCCGTTGGGTTGTAATCGGATCGCTCCGCATCGAATACTGATTAACGGCGATAAAATTGGAAAAACGGCGCGTTTGTTGATTAGGAGCCAAAAGATAGCCAATTTCGGCATCAGCTTTGTAAATAAGCGGATTACCGAACCCGAAGACAATTCTTAAAATAGCCTCAAGGAGAAGGCCAAGGGCGAAAAGAACGCCTAGAATGATTAAAGACAGCCGAATGATACCAATTTCTAATAACACGGATAGATGAGAGTTAGCTAATTTATGATCCTAAAGTGTCTCATACTTTCTACATCCATCTCATGAAAAGGAGTTAAAAGCAATGTCAGACTTAAATCGTGGCATCATGAAATTCGAGGGAGCCGATAAACCGGCAGTAGTGGCGATATCGTCGATTATCGTTATCGGTAGTATTATTGCTCTGATTCTTTGGGCAATGAAAGTCGCCTACATCTAGTTAGGGTTTGCGGCAAAAAGTTTCTCGTGGGGGCAGGGTGTAGGGTGTAGGGTGTAGGGTGTAGGGTTTTACCCATTTTCATCTGGTAAATTACCTAATTTTCAGGGAAAAAGTCCCTAAAATTTCCCCCCGATCCCTCCAATGGCTGGCACTTTTTGATTTCTCAAAAGTCTAAAAGTCTTAGCCAACAAGGTTTTTAGATTTATTCAGCAACCTCTAGTTAGCTAGAATAATTTCCCTCACTTTTGGCATCACTCGGTTTAAATTTCTGGCCATCACGATCTCACCTCTTGTCCCCTTGAGCCTGTAGGATAGGGTCAAGGGAGAAATTGCTAGTTCCCTCTATTGCGCTTGCTAGTCACACTCGACTCGAAACAGATCATCGATGAGCAGATCAACTTCTGTTTTAACAGAACTGTTGCAGTTACTCCCCCAATGGCGATCGCAGATGTACTTCAAAGCATCCCTGACCGCGCTATCCCACGCCATGGAGGATCAGGTTTTAGCGGAAGACGATCAACCGTTAGTGATTGCCAGTTTTCAGCGTGAGCGCTTTTATCGTCAAGAAGCCCATCGCTATCGACGCATTGCCCACAAAAGCGGGCAAGTTTACGTTTTGTCCGCCCCAGAAACCGATTTTAAGCATAGTTCCGACGTTTACGAGACGATCGCTTTTCAACCAGAGGACAGTTTAGCCCAAGAATGGCATCTAGTGGTTATCGGTGGCCATTATGCTAGTTGTTTAATCTGTCGGGAACGAACCCATCTGACAGCAAAGGGGGAAAATGGGGCAGCTATGGATAATAATCGCCGTTTTGAGGGGATTTGGACGAGCGATCGCCATGTGAGTCAACAGGCCGCCCAAATTCTTTTAAATCATATTCTCGATTATCGTCCCGAACTAGCGGAGAAAATTAGGCGCGCTCAAGAAGAATACCTGATCTGTGAACTGACGGACAGGGATCATCAAGAGGAACCAGATCCCTTTGTCCAGCGATTGGTCACTTATTTGCAAGCGGGACAGTATAAACTGCTGAAAGCCAATCGTTCCTTGGCATCGAAAGAACACAAGGAAAGACTGATCAACTCGGTGACAGCCTCGATCCGTCGTTCCCTCGATCCGGAAGCTATCCTACAGGTGGCAGTGCAGAAATTGGGGCAGGGATTGGGAGTCTGTCGCTGCGTGGTCTATCGTTGTAAGGAAGCCGACATTAACGCCACCATCGAACACGAATTTTTAAACTCCGGCATTAGTTCCATCAAAGGACAAAAATGGCCACTGAAAAATAATCCTCTTTTTCAGGAAGTGCTGGAATTGAGAGAATCCCTGAAAATCGAAGACGCTATTCACGATCCCCGTCTCCCCGGCGATTCCATTCAAAATCTCGTGCGGGAATGTTCCATCTATTCTTGGTTATTAGTACCGATTTTTTACCAAAGTCGTCTCTTGGGAATGTTGGAACTGCATCACTGTGGACCCTATACCACCACTTGGAAAAGCGAGGATGTCGCCCTTGTGGATGCGGTGGCCACTCAAATCGGAGTCGCCCTCATTCAAGCAGAAGCCTACGCTAATTTACAGGATTTAAATGAACAATTAGCCGCTCTCGATCGCACTCGTTCTAATTTAGTCGCCATAACCGGCCACGAATTACGCACCCCCCTCTCCACCATTCAAGTCTGTCTAGAAAGTTTGGCCTCGGAACCGGATATGCCAGCAGAAATGCGCCAAATTATGCTTGATACTGCCCTGAAAGATGCGGAACGAATGCGTAAATTAATCCAAGATTTTTTAACTCTTTCCAGGTTAGAAAGTGGCCGGGTTAATTGGAATCCCGAAGCTTTATCCTTATCGGAATGTGTGGAATTAGCCATCAGTCACGTTCACTCCCGCAATCTCGACAACGAAAATCCAAAAATTAGCAATCTTGTCCCCCCTAATCTGCCCTTTGTTTTAGCCGATGGCGAGTGGTTAGTGGAATTACTTTCCAAACTTCTCGATAATGCCTGTAAGTTTACCGGTCGCGAGGGAAATGTCTCGATCGAAGTCGCTTCGGGAAAGCCAAAAACTCTAGAAGTAACCATTTCTGACACTGGACGCGGGATCGAACCCAATCGTTTAGAACAGGTTTTCGATCGCTTTTACCAAGAGGAGGGGGCCCTGCGACGCAGTGCCGGGGGAACCGGGTTAGGATTGGCTATCTGTCGTCAGATCGTCAATGGTTGGGGCGGCGAAATTTGGGCAGAATCTAGGGGCAAAAATCACGGCAGTCAGTTTCATTTTACTATTCCAATATTTAAAGATAAAACTAACGATAATCCCCAAAATACCGCTCCGAAAAAATCTTCCCGTCGTCCTGCTAGTAAACGTAAATAGCGGCTGGTTGCCCGTTTAGTTTTGGCTCTCTACTCGTGACTTCCTATTCCTTTTCTTCATCAAAAACTAAACAAAAAAGCATTAAAAAAGAAGCATCCAATCCCCAGGATATATAATAAACTTAAAAGAGTAATCAATTAGTCGTTTTTAGGTGAAAAAATTATGGGACGTGCCAAGAGAGTGGTTTTAGCTTATTCCGGAGGAGTCGATACTTCCGTCTGTATTCCCTATCTCAAACAGGAATGGGGAGTAGAAGAAGTGATTACCCTAGCCGCCGATTTAGGACAGGGAGACGAATTAGGACCAATTCAAGAAAAGGCCCTGCGCTGCGGAGCGATCGAATCCTTAGTCGTCAATGCCCAAGAAGAATTCGTCAAAGAATACGCTTTTCCCTCAATTCAAGCTAATGCTCTCTACGAAAATCGTTATCCCCTTTCTACCGCCCTGGCTCGTCCTTTAATTGCTAAATTATTAGTAGAGGCCGCCGAGAAATACGGGGCCGATGCCGTCTCTCACGGCTGCACCGGCAAAGGTAACGATCAGGTGCGTTTTGATGTGGGCATTATGGCCCTCAATCCTAGCTTAAAAGTTCTCGCTCCCGCCAGGGAATGGGGCATGAGCCGGGAAGAAACCATCGCCTACGGGGAAAAATTCGGGATCGAGTCTCCCGTGAAAAAATCCTCGCCTTTTAGTATCGATCGTAACCTGTTGGGGCGCAGTATTGAAGCCGGTCCCTTGGAAGATCCGATGACGGAACCCCCGGAAGAAATCTATCTCATGACCAAAGCGATCGCCGATACTCCCAACGAGCCGGAATACGTCGATATTGGTTTTAATCAGGGAATTCCCGTCAGTTTAAACGGAGAAAATCTCGATCCTGTCACGCTAATTAGTCAATTAAATGACCTAGTGGGTAAACACGGTGTTGGTCGGTTAGATATGATCGAAAACCGGGTAGTGGGAATTAAATCCCGAGAAATTTACGAGGCCCCGGCTTTATTAGTTTTAATTGATGCTCACCGGGACCTAGAAAGTTTGACTTTAACTGGAGATGTTACCCAATATAAACGGGGAATTGAAGATACCTACGGACAGTTAATTTATAAAGGATTGTGGTACAGTCCCTTAAAGGAAGCGATCGATGCTTTTATCCTCAAAACCCAAGAACAGGTAACGGGATCGGTGCGAGTCAAACTGTTTAAAGGTAACGCTAAAGTCGTCGGTCGTCAGTCAGTCAATTCTATCTATTCTCCCGATTTAGCTACCTACGGGGCCGAGGATCAATTTGATCATAAAGCTGCTGAAGGTTTCATCTATGTTTGGGGATTACCGAGCAAAGTTTGGGCCGAAAAAACTAGAGGGAAGTAATCAACAATCCTCCCCTAAGTAAGTGGGTGTTAATTCAGATACCCCCGCCTATCGGCACCCCCCTTATCAAGGGGGGCAGGGGGGATCAGTACCCCCCTTATTAAGGTAGGGTTGATTCACGAATCAACCCCCAAGGTAGGGTTAATTCATGAATTAACCCTACCTTGGGGGAAGGGGGGATCAGCACCCTTATAAAATTAAATATAAAGATGTTGAATTTTTGCTGATTTAGCAGCAGAAAAACCTTTGCCTGCTGAAAGAAATGGACGTAAAATTGTTGTAGAAATCAAAAGCTTTTTAAGTCCCTCACCTATGAGAGATTTTGAAATAGCTTTAGGACAATATATTTTATATCGAAATTTAATCAGTCTTGCCGTGAGTTAAGTTATCGGTAAATCTTGCCTCGAAATCTGAGGTTTATAAAAGAAGCTTAAAGGAGCTATTCTGTTACTTTTGAACCAGTTTATCCCTATGGGTAACAAGAATTTGAGCTATAATCATAATATCTCTATAACCCCACATAAAAAAGGCTTATGGCCATTTCAATTACTTTAACCCTACCTGATGAGATTTTTAATCTAGCTCAATCCTTAGCCCATTCAATTAACCGTGATCTTAATGATATATTAGTAGAAGCGATCGCTTTTTCTATTAGTCCCAATTATCAAGGCGAAAAAATCTCATCCCTAAATTCATTATCAGATGAATAAATTATCAAATTAACTCAATTACAAATGGCATCGGAACAAGATCAAAGATTAAGCGAGTTGCTCAATAAACAACAAGAGAGGGATTTATCAACCTTTGAAAATAGGGAACTTTGGTCATTGATGCAAATTTATCAAATAAACTTGTTAAAGAAGTCTCAAGGATTAAATGAAGCGGTTAAAAGAGGATTAATTTCACCCTTAGAAGCATGAATCCCAGCCCTATTCCCGACTATATTAAAGATAAAATTCGCCAACAGGCCAATACTAAATCTGGTTATTAAAAACTGATTATTTATTCCCCCTTTTGCATGAGGTTCTCTCCTTTATAAGCAGCCTATACTCAACGGATTTAGTATAATTGCTGATTGTCGGTATTCCTGCAAATGTAAGATGCACCAGGTCAATTTATTGCGGGGGAACCTAGTAGCGAAGGTGATCATTTCGGTCAAAGAAACTAAGTAGAGGTAGAACCTCGCTTATCTGCGTTGCCAGCTATAACCTTGCAACCAGTCAAAAATATTTATATAACCCAAAACTATCTTAAATATAAAAATCATAATAAATGATGATTAAATAACCCTTGACTTCCCCCCCCCTTGTGATAGTTTTGGCTGTGGGATATTGGCGCAAAACTAGCGTTAAATATGATCATAATTTTCTCCTATTACTGTCATCGAATCCATGAAAAAATTACTGACAATTTTAACCCCCTTGACTCTGATGGGGTTAGCTGGGGTTACTCCTGCTCAAGCGGCAATAGTAGCTGGTTGGAATTCATTTAATGCCAGTACCGCAACCTATCCCAAAGCGGCGAATACTGTAGGTGCGAATATAACCAGCACTGGGTTAAACACCGCCGGGATAAATCGGGAGAATGATCCTATCTTCCTGTTGGGTGGTTCTACTACTAACGGTTGGAATACAGGTAGCACTGTTAATACCAGCCAATATGTGGAATTTGCCGTACAACCTAGTGCAGGTTTTCAAGTCGATTTTACTAACTTACAACTCAATGCGGCCCAAACTGAAACGCAGCTAGATTTAGTCTTGCGCTCTAGTGTTGATGGGTTCACCAATAATTTAGGGACACAAGTTAACTTAACAACTAGCTTTAATACCTACAGCTTTGACCTAAGCAGTTTAGCACCCCAAACCGGCCCGGTGCAGTTCCGTCTCTATGGACTGAATGCTAATGGCTTATCTGTCTATTTAATTGCCGACAACTCCACTAATGTTGCCGGGGGTGGGTTTGTGGCTCTTAATGGGGATATCACTGCTGCTGGTGGCGGTGGTGTATCAACCCCGGAACCTAGTGGTATAGTGAGTTTAATCGCTGTTGGTGCCTTGGGTGCCGCTTCCCTTCGTCGTCGGGGATAAGGGAGGAGGGGCAACTACAGAGGGGTTGCCCCGAAATTGGTTAAATATTATCAATATTCTTTTACATTTCCTCGGCAATTTGTTAAGCTGATAAGGTGAAAGAGGAATAACAATCAATAGAGCCAATGACTCCCCAATTAATGATTCAACCTTCGTCTTTAATGAGAGAAGGGGTTGAACTCCGCGAATTTGGTAACATTTATTTATTCAGGTTTACTTCAGAGCTACAATCTCGTTGTGAGCAGTTATTAGCTAAGAAGAAAACTGACAGTCTCTCTGTTGACGAAGAAGCGGAGTATGCTGGACTTTCTGAACTAGAGCGCGTTTTTACGCTTATTAACGCCCAACTTGCCACCAAAAGTCAATGGTGTCCCTATCAACTCGAAGAATAGTCCGACAACGAGCTAACTTTGCAACGAGTCAACGAGTCAAAGAAATAAGTAGAGGTAGAACCTCGCTTATCTGCGTTGCAAGGTAGAACCTTGCAACGAGTCAAAGTCCTTTTTTTAATTAGAGAAAATATGCAGATAAAAGACATGACTCCCCAAGAGTTACAAAGTTTAATCCGTAATACAGTAGATGATACTCTAGATGAATACTTTGGTGATCCGGATGAGGGAAAACAAGTTAAAGAATCTTTTAAAGAAAAGTTATTAGAAATCCAACAAAAAAGACTACAAGGAAGAGCGACTATTCCTGCAGCTGAGGTGGATAAAAGATATGGGATAGAACCTTAAATGAGCTATTCTGTTACTTTTGAACCAGAGTCGATAACTGATTTAGATTTGATCACAGATTTTATCAGACTGAGGATTCTTAATAAAATTAAATGGTTAGCTATCAACTTTGAACAGATAACTCCCCTACCTCTTACGAGAGAATGGTCAGGGTTTTACAAATTAAGAGTAGGAGATTATCGGGTTATTTATGAATTTGATCGAGAGAGTAGGATAATTATTATTGTTAGAGTAGGTCATAGAAGTGAAGTTTATGACTAAATACTTACTAAAATAATTGGGATCAGCAATAAGCTAAGATACATTTTAAACGCCTATTCTTACTCTATTCCCTGTGCTTTAAGTCGGGTAACAAAGGGAGAATCTCCGGCTTTTCCTCGCATTTTTTGGGCAAATTCTAAATCAGCTTGGATAGCTTGATCTAATTCCTCTCTATGTTCCCAATAGTAAGCTAATGCTGAGTGAATTTGACTCATACTTAAATCACGATGGTTAATGTGAATTTCTGATCGAGTCCAACCGTAAGCTATTTGTGCCATAACTAGATCAATCACTTTTAGGGTAGAACCCGCAATTATTGGTACTCCCCGATGATCAATTGCAATATGTTTATAGTCTGTGAGATTTGTTGTCATGTAGAGAGGGTTAAGCTAAGACACATTTATGATTATACTAAGTACCTAGGCAAAATTAATTACACATATCTAACCACCTCTTGCCTCTTGCACGAGTGCCTATCTTGACTAGGAAATTTATTTTGCACGACTACTTACCTCCTTGCCGCAAATTCTTGGGACAAGTGGCTTAAGCTAAGTAGGGAGGCACAATTATTTGTAGGATGGGTTAGCGGTAGCGTAACATAATCGGGCGTTGGGTTTCATGCTTCAACCCAACCTACGTTCATCTTATATAGCGTTTCCCAATCTCATGAGGTACACCAAAATCTTAACTCCTGACTCCTGACTCCTCAAAACCTAAGACTCTGTACCTCACAACTATGGGAATTGCTATATTTAATTCCACCCACCCACTTACTTGTTTATACCCAAATAAAAAACGGTCTCCCTAAACCAGTTGCCAAAATCGCCGCCATGGACAGTCAATTACTTGATAAACTCGGACAATTACAAAACCTCTTAAAAACCAGCGAAAAAGCTCTGATTGCCTATTCTGGGGGCGTGGACAGTACCCTAGTGGCCAAAGTGGCCTATGATCTGCTAGGGAGTCAAGCATTGGCAATTACGGCGGTTTCCCCTTCCCTACTGCCGGAAGAATTAGAAGAAGCGATCGCTCAGGCCGATTATATCGGTATTCGGCATGAATTGGTGGAAACCGAGGAAATGAATAACCCCAATTACACCAGTAATCCCGTTAATCGCTGTTATTTCTGCAAAAGTGAGCTACACGACACCCTTAAACCCATCGCCCTCGCTCGTGGTTATTCCTACGTCATCGATGGCGTTAATGCTGATGATTTAAGGGATTATCGTCCCGGAATTCAAGCCGCTAGGGAGCGCGGCGCTCGTTCACCTTTGGCGGAAATTGGTATCACAAAAAGCGAAGTTCGTCAACTATCTCGTTACTTAAATTTACCTTGGTGGGATAAACCGGCGCAACCCTGTTTAAGTTCCCGTTTTCCCTACGGGGAGGAAATTAGCCTGGAGAAATTGCAAAGAGTCGGACGGGCGGAGATTTATCTGCGAAAATTAGGTTATCGTCAATTACGGGTGCGATCGAGCGGCGATACGGCACGGATTGAATTACCGGCAGCAGCAATTCCCGACTTTATTAATCGGACAAATTTAAGCGAATTAGTCGCTGATCTGCAAAAATTAGGCTTTATCTATGTCACCCTCGATCTAGAAGGTTATCAAAGCGGCAAACTTAATCGAGTCCTCTAAGTGTGAGGTGATGGGAGAGTGGGAATTATGAATTATGAATTATGAATTATGAAGTGGGGAAGTGGGGAAGTGGGGGAATTTCAACTAAAACCCTAACACCCTAACACCCTAACACCCCAAAACCCCAAAACCTAAAACCTGTCCCAGAAGTCACTCGATCGGATATATTAAAAAAATGTTAAAAAGCCGGGGAGCGGACTGATGAACCTTTTTCTAGGGTTCCTAAGTCTTTACCCCTAAACCTCTAATTGCCAAGGCGAGGATAGATGAGTCAACTACAAAATGCCTTTACCCTATTCCTGAGCCTGTTGGTGGAAGCGATGCCTTTTTTACTGCTAGGGGTGATTCTCTCTAGTATTCTTTTAATATTTGTCGATGAACGTCGCCTAGTTGCCTTGATGCCTCGAAATGCTGTTTTAGGAGCATTTGTGGGGGGATGTATTGGTTTTTTGTTTCCCGTCTGCGAGTGTGGCAATGTGCCGGTGGCGCGACGTTTACTTGTGCAAGGAATGCCGAATGCAGTAGCGGTTAGTTTTCTCTTAGCAGCGCCGACAATTAACCCGATTGTTATCTGGTCCACTTGGGTAGCTTTTCGCGATCAACCGGAAATTGTTTTCTATCGAGTTATCTTTTCTTTGTTCATCGCTACGGTTATCGGTATTATCTTTAGTATCCAAAAAGATCCCCGACCGCTACTACAAACCTCTTTGGCAAAAAGTCTCAATTGGCAACCGCAAACACCGGAAAAAGAATCTATCCCACTACTACTACAATCCGGTTCTTTTCTGATCGGTAATTCTGGGCAAACTTTGCGCTTAGATGAAAGTTTTGCCGCTACTGCTGTCCTACCAGCAGTGCAAGCTATCCCGATGAAAAGGCGCTGGTTAACTTTTGTGGAAAACGTGGTGATGGAATTACGGGAATTAGGAGGAGTGTTAATCTTAGGAAGTGCTATAGCGGCCGGTTTACAGGTGTTTGTTCCCCGGGAATTTGTTCTTAATTTGGGTCAGGATCCGATTACTTCGATCTTGGCCATGATGCTGTTAGCGGTAATTGTTTCGATTTGTTCCACGGTTGATTCTTTTTTTGCCCTCTCCTTTGCCTCTAGTTTTACCAGTAGTTCCCTGCTGGCTTTTTTAGTGTTCGGTCCAATGATTGACCTGAAAGGGATTGGTTTAATGTTGTCTATTTTTAAACCGAGAATGTTAATTTATCTCTTTGCTTTAGCAGCGCAAATGACTTTTTTACTCACCTTGGCTCACAGTTATTTATTTTAGGTCAGTACCCGGATAGTTTTTCCCATGAATTCATCACGTCTAAAAATAATCGCCCCCCAATTTATCGATGTTATTGCCCTAATCGGTTGGGGTTCGTTACTATTTAAATACTGGATAACTGGACAGTTAAATTTACTGATACATCCTAATTATTTTATCCTGGTTCTCATCACCAGTATTGCTTTATTTGTTCTGGGAATAGTCAAGCTTTGGACATTATTAAAACAGTGGCAAAAAAAGATTAATTTAGATAGTAACGATAATCGATCGCATATTACCATTCTTCCCCAACATTTTGGCTCAGGTTTATTAGTAATCACTGCCCTTTTAGGCCTATTTATTGCCCCGCAGCCCCTCAGCAGTCAAATCGCATTACAGAGGGGAATTAGTGAATCTTTACCCCTAACTCGCTTGCAAACTCAATCCTTTGGCACTACCGTTAAACCAGAGGAAAAAAGTTTAATTGAATGGGTAAGAACTTTGAATGCTTACCCCGAACCTGATGCTTACACGGGACAACCGGTAAAAGTCACAGGTTTTGTGGTGCAATTGCCCCAATTACCCGATAATTATTTATTAATTAGTCGCTTTATCCTTACCTGTTGTGCCGTGGATGCTTATCCCGTGGGTTTGCCGGTGAAACTATCAGGAAGTCGCGGTCAATATCCCAATGATACTTGGTTAGAAATCACCGGAGAAATGGCCACGGAATCTTTACCCGTAGAGGTGGGAAAATCAACCACCAGAAGACAATTAGTAATTAAGGCTAAATCCGTGAAATCTATACCCACTCCTGTGGATCCCTACGGATATTAACAGTTAACAGTTATCAGTTATCAGTTGTTTCTAACCATCTACTATAATGATCAAGACCTTACAACTACAACCGATTGATAAATTAGCGATAACATTAATTGTATCGCTAACCTTAGTAATTGGCGGCTTAATTTGGTTAGGTAATAGCTGTGGTAATCAATGTCTTTTGCAAACCGGTCCAAGGGTCAAGGAATTTAGCTGGGAAAATCGAGAAATTGGCTCAGAAGATCAAGCATTTATTATCACTTTTGATCGCCCCATGGATCATGCTAGTGTAGAAAAAAATCTAGTTATCGATCCTCCGCTGCCGGGTAAGTTGAGTTGGGCCGGAAGACGATTAGCTTATACCCTCACTTCTCCCATTCCCTACGGAGAAAAATATCATCTGCAAATTGAAGGTGCGCGGGAACAATTTCGCAGCGGTAATCGATTAGGACAAACCCTGGCAATTTTTGAAAGAGAATTTAAAAGTCGCAATCGTGCTTTTGCCTATATTGGCACTAATGGGGAAGAACAGGGAAGATTAATTTTTTATAACTTGACCGAGGAGAAGAAAACCCTCTTAACCCCCGCAAATTTGACCGTTATGGCTTTTGAATTCTATCCTGATGGTAAAAAAATCCTCTTTTCGGCCGTGGCGAAAAATCGGGGGATAGAGGGAATTCGTGAACTGCAGCTTTACCAAGTTGATAGCAGTCAATCGCCTCTAAAAATTGAGTTAGTGCTAGACAATAAAGATTATCAAAATAATCACTTTGATTTAGCTAAAGATGGGGAAACTATTGTCGTGCAGAGAATTGAGCGCCGCAATCCGATTAACTTCGATTTATGGGCAGTTAAATCGGGGGAAAAACCCCAAAAATTAAACATCCAAGGCGGAGAATTTTTGATCGCACCTGATAGTAAAACTCTGGCTGTCACCCAGGGGGAAGGAATTGCGCTTTTGCCCTTAAAATTCGAGACAAAACCCCTGGATTTTTTACCAAAATTTGGGCGAATTTTGAATTTTTCTGCCGATGGTACGGCCGCAGCAATGGTGAATTTTAATACGGATAATGCCAAAATGCGTTATATTCGATCGCTTTTTTATGTCAATAATCAAGGATTACAAAAACGCTTACTCAATCTACAAGGTTCGATTATAGATTGTCAATTTAATGCCACCGGTAGTGATTTGTATTGTTTGTTAACCGAGTTAGTTACTAACAGTCAAGAGTACAAAGAAAAACCCTATTTTGCTAAAATAGATGTGAAGACCGGTCAAGTGACTCCCCTACTGGAATTAGCCGATTATCGTGATATTCACATTAGTTTATCTCCCGATGGTTTAGCAATTATTTTTGATCAACTTCGCATCAGTTATGATACTAATCCTACTAATCCCTTGACTACCGATTCGGGAGAAACAATTATCGGTGGTCGTTTGTGGATGTTAATTCCTCCCCTACAAGATGGAGTAAAAGCCAGTAAATCTGATTTAATTGAATTACCTCTAGCGGGAATTCGTCCCCAGTGGATGCCGTAGAATTTCATCATTAAGTTAGGAATTATTTCGATGCTGTCAAACTCAGAAAAATTAGCCAAATTGCGTCAGTATTTTGTTAGTGGTGCCACTCGTTCCTATCAATTCCGTCGTCAGCAGTTAGAGAAGTTAAAACAGGCAATCATTAAATATGAAGCGGAGATCTATGAAGCTTTATATAGCGATTTAAAGAAAAGTCCCGAAGATTGTTGGATTACGGAAAATGGTTTCCTTTTGGTGGAAATTAAGACCGCTTTAAAAAATTTGCGCTCATGGATGCAACCCAAAACTGTTAAAACTAATCTCTTAAATTTCCCATCCTCCAGTCAGATTATTCGGGAACCTTTAGGAGTGGTTTTAATTATTGGTGCTTGGAATTATCCCCTCCAATTGTTATTAGTGCCTTTAGTCGGTGCCATTGCTGCCGGTAACTGTGCGGTATTAAAACCGAGTGAATTTGCCTCAGCGACGGAAAAATTAGTAGTTAAAATAATTGAAGAAATATTCCCCGAAGAATATGTGTTAATTGTCCCCGGAGATGGTGCGGAAGTAATTCCGAATATGTTAGACAGTTTTACCTTTGATCAGATATTTTTTACTGGCAGTACAAAGGTAGGAAAAATTATTTATCAACTAGCGGCAGCAAAGTTAATTCCTGTTACTCTAGAATTAGGGGGAAAAAGTCCCTGTGTTATCGAAGCTGATGCTAATATTTCCGTGGCAACCCGTCGCATTGCCGTGACAAAATTCTCTAATTGTGGTCAAATGTGTATCGCAGCTGATTATATTTTAGTACATCAATCCCAGCAGGAGAATTTGATCAGAGAATTAGCAAACACTATTGTTAATTTTTTCGGTGAAGATGCCAGATTAAGTGCTGATTATGGTAAGATAATCAATGAGAAACAATTTGATCGCCTGATTGACTTTCTCCAAGATGGTGAGATTGTTTTTGGAGGCAAAACCGATCGAGAAAATTTATATATTCAACCAACTTTATTAACTAATGTTTCCCTCGATGCTCCTATTATGCAAGGGGAAATATTCGGTCCAATTTTACCGATCATTGCCTTTAGCACTTTTGAGGAAGCTTTAGCAATTATTGCTAAAAACCCTAACCCTCTAGCTTTTTATCTGTTTACTACTAAGGCAAAAACCGAAAAGAAATGGTTAGAATCTGTCCAGTTTGGGGGAGGTTGTATTAACAACAATAGTTTTCATTTTACTAATCCTAGTTTACCCTTTGGTGGTCGGGGAAATAGCGGTATCGGTAGCTACCATGGTCGTTTTTCCTTTGAGAATTTTAGTCATAAAAAAGCGATTATGAAAACACCTCTTTGGTTCAATCCCGCTTTAAAATATCCGCCTTTTAAGGGTAAGTTAGGCTTATTTAAGTTATTAGTTCGGTAAAAAGCTATAGTTTAAGTTAAAGCTTTTAAGAGAGCTTGAAATTTAAGCTGAATTTCTGCTAGTTCTTTTTCCGGATCGGAACCGGCAACAATACCCGCACCGGCGTATAATCGCGCTCGATCGCCTTCAATTAAGGCCGAACGAATACCAACAATAAACTCACTATTATTTTGACAATCGATCCAACCCAAAGGAGCGGCATAAAGAGAGCGATCGAAGGTTTCATAATGACGAATTTGTGCTAAAGCGATCTCCGTGGGAACCCCAGCAACAGCAGGAGTGGGGTGTAGTTGGGCAACAATTTCGAGGGGATGGATGGAGGGTTTTAGTTTGGCATGGATAGGAGTCCAGAGATGTTGAATATTGGAGAGTTTTAACAATCTAGAGGGAGAATTTTGCGGATTTAAGCCAATTTGTCGCAGTTTTTGGTTAATAAAGTCACTAACAGCCCGATGTTCCCGTTGTTCTTTTTCACTAGCGAGGAGTTTATTGGCTAAAAGAGCATCTTCGATCGCATTTTCTCCCCGGGGGGCGGATCCCGCTAAAGCATCGGTGATTAATTGCCCCTGATGGACAGTTAGCAAGCGTTCGGGACTAGCGCCGATAAAATGATCTCCCCGTCCATTGCCGAGGGAAAAAGTATAGCAATCGGGATGACGCTGACGCAAATTATCGAGACAGTTTACCAGATGAAAAGGACGGGGAGAAATCACGTCAAGAGCGTGAGCGAGGACAATTTTGCTAAATTTTTGAGCATGGATAGATTGGAGTGCATCGGCAACAGCCGCTTGAAAATTATAGGTAGGATGAATATAATAACTACAGGGAGCCTGGTGGGGATTTTGTCGGCAATTGCTCGAGTTATTTTGGATAATTTTGAGGTTGTTGATAGTTTCTTCGAGGGAGTTTTCTATTTCTTTTTCGCTGGTGATTAGGAGATTGGTAAGGAAAAAATATTCCGACTGTTTTTTGATAATTTGAAACTTAGGCAGGGTTAGGGTAGCTGAGGGAAAGGGGGTAGCTCTTTCCGAGTCGAAAAAAGTGAAACTACAAAAGATGCGGGGAGTAATCTCGCTATAGTTATCAATTTTAATAATTCTTTGTTGACAGTTTTCAATAAATTTTTGAGCTTTTAAAAAACGTTGTTTGCCGTGGAAAGTGGCAGCAAAGGCGATGCCGTAGCCGAGAAAAGCGGTTTCTCGTTCGGGATTTTCCCAATAACAATGGGTGGGATAGCTAGAGGCAATCCGAGAGAGAATTTCTAGGGGATCAACGGGGGAAATTTTTTGACAAAAACTAACGAACGACGGATTTCCCTTTTCTGCGGCTAACAGTTGCGGGTTGAGGATAAAGTTATAGAGGCCGCGAAGATCAGCAATCGGACTATCAGGATAGGAAAGGCGAGGAACGGCAGAAGTCATGTCAAGTTTTTTGTATTTTTTGCAAAAAAACCATGATTAATGGTATGTAATCCCCACAGATGTGGCCAGAGTCAGCAATCTCTTTTTAACTATGGTATCGGAGAAAGGGTCTTTAGGCAGAAAGGGAAGGGGATATTTGTGACGATTAACCGCATTGGAGACAAATGAAGGCTTAAAATCTCCAGAGATGGCTATTATTTAAATGGGCAAAAAAATTAATTTAATAACTGCTACTTTACAAGTTTGTGGAAATTGCCACCACGGGACAAGTGGGGATACATTGTTCACAAACCACACAACGGGAACGCAAAAACTTAAGACGAAAACTTTCGGGATCAAGGGTTAAAGCTTCCGTGGGACAAACTCCCGTACATAAGCCACAATCGACGCATTTTTCTTCATCAATGACGATTTCGCGACTAACTTGGGAAACGCCAATATTTTGTAATTGTAACCATTCGATCGCCGCTTCTAACTCATCGATATCTCCCGATAATTCTAATACTAATGTTCCCACTTGATTGGGGGCAACTTGGGCGCGGATAATATTAGCTGCGATGTTAAAATCCTTCGCCAGTCGATAGGTAACGGGCATATGGACGGCTTTTTTGGGAAAAGTGAGAGTAACGCGTTTTTTCATGCAGCCTTTCCGATCAAAGAATCTTTTTTTGCTTATTTGCCGAAAACGGCTGGAATTACAATAGTAGCAGTAGCGGCAACGATTAGACCAAAAGCCAAATTAACTACCTGTTGATCAGCTTTTTGGTAGGTATCGATGCTAAGACTAAGTTCACGGATTTGGTTGATCACGTCTCCTAGCTTTTTTTCAATGTTTTGAAGGTTACTTTCTAAAGTTTCTAATCGCCCCTCAATTGTATGAACGTCCCCTTCTAGCCTTTTTAGCTGTCCCTCTATTCGATCGAGTCTTTCTTCGGTCATAATTATTACCCATCTCTAACTTAATTGTAACTCAATCGACACCAATACTAAAAGAGCGCAGCAATCGTTACAATAGGACAAAGTAAACTTTGATTAAATGTCCATGACAGCCACCACACCCACCAACAAAACCAGAAATCTGCTGCTGGCAGTAACGGCAGTTATCCTTAGTGTAGCGATTTTCTTCGGGTTTCAAACCACCGCTAGTTCCGTATCTTTGGAAGCGCAAGCGGAAAAAGCGACACCTTTCGAGCTTGCCCTCAGCAATGGTAAACCCACCCTGACAGAATTTTATGCTAATTGGTGTACCAGTTGTCAGGCGATGGCCCCTGAAATTGCCGAAATTAAAAAACAATACGGTAATGCCATTAATTTTGTCATGCTCAACGTTGATAATAATAAATGGTTGCCGGAAATTCTCCGTTATCGCGTGGATGGTATTCCCCATTTTGTCTTTTTAAATAATCAAGGACAACCAGTTGCCCAAGCGATCGGAGAACAACCAAAATCAATTTTAACTGCTAATTTAGAAGCACTTTTAACCAATTCTACCCTACCCTATGCCACCACTACGGGACAGGCTTCTGATTTTAATATCCTTGCGGGCGCTAGTCAAACCGATCCTCGCAGTCACGGCAGTCAAGTTAAGCAGTAATCAGTTATCAGTAATCAGTAATCAGTTATCAGTGGAAAGCTCATGGCTGAAAGCTATCATTCAAGAGTCAACAGCTTATCAATAAGTACATTTCATTGACTGAATTTTTTAACTATGGCGATTATTGTCCAACATTTGACCACAGGTAACGAATATATATTCCTAGGAGTTATTGGGGGTGAAAGTAAGAATATTTTACCCACCAAAATGTTAGGAGATTTTTTCGCAACCGAGACTCCAGATAAATCTCGATCGCTGACGGTTTGTGACGATCAAGGCCGCATACTTTGGTTTCCCGTCACAGAAATGATTGTGGTGGAGGTAGATGGTCAAAAACCCGAAGAATTATTACCAGAAATTATCCCTCCTGAACCAGTTCCTTTACAATTAGATAAAGAGAATCAACCTCAGTCCCCAGAAAATCAAGGAAACATCGATGAATTTGCCGAAGATGACGATTGGATCTAGAATTAAATATCTAATTTTAGCGGTAATAATTGCCCTATTTACTATTGGCTTTAATTCCCTCTATTCTGTTTCTCAAAACTCGATCGCTTCCTTCCCCGTTGCCGAAGTTAAACCCCAATATCTTAACGATTGGACACCGGAATTAGAGGCAGAATTTCAACAAAGGGCCAAGCAAGTTATTAACCATTTTGCTAAGGCAGAAAGTTATGGCAATTTGTGGGGAGAAAACGAGAAAAGATCCTATCCTATGGCCATGTTTGATTTCTTGGCAGGAAACCGGCAAAAAGCCCTAGATTTCCTGCAGCAGGATGACCCACAAAAACGGGAACAGGCCCACACCGATTATATAGATTATTATTTTTCTTTTACCCTAAAAGGACAAATTAGAAAATATTTTCTGCTCGGAAAGTATCTCGATCCAGTTTATCGTCAGAGAATGTATAATGCGGCGAAAATTTGGACAGAAACCGACCCTTTACAACGGCCCCATCCTATCCACGGCACCGGCCAAGGAACGGGTAATGATTGGAGTATAACAAGACGGGGTTTATGGGTAGATAGTCGCAATACTGATAACCTGCGAGCGATGCGCGAAACATCGGTTTATCTGATGGCCGAAGAAACCGGAAATGAAGCAACTCGTCAAATTTATAAAAGTAAAATTAAGCGTTACGTTTCAGCTTTATATAACATCGGTATGGGAGAATGGGATTCAGAAGTTTATCACGGTCACACCTTTGCTCCCTATCTCAATCTCTACGATTTTGCTCAAGATACGGAAGTTAAACAATGGGCAAAAATGGCCTTAGATTGGTTATCCATGGCCGCTAGTGTTAAATATTATCGCGGCGGTTGGGGGGGCCCTGTAAAACGCGATTATGGTGGTAGTAATGGGGCAATGCGATCGAGTGCATCCCGCACTTTTTGGTTATACTTTGGTGATACTCCCGTCCCCAATAATCGCCCGGAATTGGACTCTCTTTATCTAATTACCAGTGGTTATCGTCCTCCTTTGGCAGTGATGGAATTAGCCCGAAAAAACTTTAATAAACCGGTAGAAATTCTCGCCAGTAAACCCCTGTATGAAAACTGGAAACCGGGCAATAATCAAAGTCCGGGTTATTGGGAAACTCAATTTATCGGGGCTAGTTATCAAATGGGTAGTCTGGCGGGAACTTTCCCCGATGGCGATGTGGCCCCGTTTAAATTAATGGCCTTTAATCAACACAAAGGTGTGGATTTTTTTGTGGCTAACACTGGCAAAAATGGCGTAAAACCGGGCAAAAATCCCGGGGATGAAATCGGACAATATCGCAATCTTTTAATCTGGTTACGTCCAGCAGACCAAGCTTTTTTCTGGCAATTACCGAAAACTGCCAAGGTAGAAAAAGATGATAATATCTGGTTTATTCAATTAGAAAAAACTTGGTTAGCCCTGAGATTAATAAATCTTTCTTCTCCTGAAATGATCGAGATTCCTAATTCCCCTTATCCCGATGATAATACCTACCAAGCTTTACCCACAGGTAACAATTATGCGGGTTTTGCTCTGGAAGTGGGGGAAGCGGCAACCCAGGGTAGTTATGAGAATTTCAAGAGCATATTTAAGCAAAAAAGTCAAGTAAATTTAACTCAAATTAAGCAGGGCAGGGTTTTATTTAAAGGCAGTCAAGGGCAGAGTTTACAATTGACCTATAATCAAATCAATCTACTGCCGATTTTAATTCGTAACGGTCAAAAGCACGATTGGTCAAAAAATTTCGCCCTTTATAACAGTTTAAGTCGAGATAACTCTCCTGTTTCTTTGGGTTGGAAAAAGGGCAAATTAACCGTCAAAGCAGGGAAATACCAGTTTTCCAATGCCTTGATCCTCTCCTCTCCTTAAGTTAGATATTCTCGATTATTTATTCAGCAAACCCTAGTTATGAGGAGAGGCAAAAGGCAGCTTTGTTCTCCCCACTTCCCCACTTCCCCACTTCCCCACACCCCACACCCCACTTCCCCACGAAAAACTTTTTCAGCAGACCCTATTTATGGGGATTGATCAGACCATTTGCGCTTGATTTAAGAATTCTTGCAATTCTTCTCCTTCGATTACTTCGGTGGTCAAAAGATTAGCGGTAATGGACTCTAATAAATTGCGGTTGTGACTGAGAATTGCTAGGGCTTTTTGGTAACTAGCGTCGATAATTTGTTTAACTTCTTCATCGATCGCTTTGGCCGTATTTTCCCCGATCGAACGGCGGGGACTACCCTGATTATTACCTAAAAAATTAGCCTGTCCTGTTTTATCGTAGGCTAGGGGTCCCAGGGATTTACTCATACCATACATTGTCACCATTCTTTCAGCAATATCCGTCGCCCTTTGTAAATCATCGGAAGCGCCATTAGTGACACTGCCAAAGATTAATTCTTCGGCTGCCCGACCGCCCAATAACATAGTAATTTGTTCTTTAAATTCGGTTTCTGTCATCAAAAAACGGTCTTCCGTGGGAATTTTCAGGGTATAACCCAAAGCGGATAAACCCCGGGGAACGATCGAAATTTTCTCCACCCGACCCCCTCCCGGCATAACAGCACCAACTAAAGCATGACCAACTTCGTGATAAGCGACGATTTTCTTTTCTTTTTCGGATAAAACCCGACTTTTCTTTTCTAAACCAGCGATAACTCTTTCTATTGCTTCTTTAAAATCAATTTGACTGACTCTTTCCCGATTATTGCGGGCAGCCAAAAGAGCCGCCTCATTGACGAGGTTGGCTAAATCGGCACCGGCAAAACCGGGGGTTTGGGTGGCGATCGCTTTGAGGTTAACATCTTCACCCATCTGGACTCGTTGGGCGTATATTTCCAAAATTGCCAATCTTCCCGCTAAATCGGGACGATCCACCAAAACTTGGCGATCAAAGCGCCCCGGACGCAATAAAGCGGCATCAAGAGTCTCTGGGCGATTGGTGGCGGCTAAAACGATGACGACGGCTTCTTTGGGGCTAAAACCGTCCATTTCTGTCAAAAGTTGGTTTAAAGTCTGCTCGCGCTCATCATTGCTGCCGCTAGTTCCCGATCCCGAACTTCTCGATTTACCGATCGCGTCCAATTCATCAATAAAAATGATGCTAGGGGCATTTTTCTTCGCTTGGGCAAATAGATCCCGCACCCGGGCTGCCCCGGTCCCGACAAATAATTCCACGAATTCCGAGGCCGAAATGCTAAAAAACGTCACTCCCGCTTCTCCCGCGACCGCTTTTGCTAAGAGGGTTTTTCCCGTCCCCGGCGGTCCGACCAAGAGAACACCCTTAGGAATACGCGCCCCAATTTTATTAAAGCGCTCGGCATCCTTGAGAAATTCGACAATTTCCTTTAACTCGGTTTTTGCTTCCTCGGCCCCGGCCACATCACCGAAGGTAATCGGATATTTTTCGCCGTCTCCGTAAACTTTAGCGAGATTTTTATTAAAAAGCAGCGATTTACGCGTGTCATCGTTGCGATAGAACAGAAACTGCATGGCGGCGACTAAAATTAAGGGAGGAACCACCCAAGCGAGGAGAGTGGTGATCCAACTGTTTTCGGCCACAGGAATCGCCTCGAAGATTACGCCTTTTTGCTGTAATAGTTGGGGTAATTGGGGGTTATCGACTGGAATCGTGGCCAAGACTCGTCCGGGGGCTAGATTACTGCTTGGTTTGCTGGCCAGAGAACTAGAATCACTGTGAAAGGGATTACTTGATTCTGGGGGATTAACGGGGGGATTACCCGGAATAGCCAGGGATTCTAAAGGATTTTTTAATTGATACAAGATGACTTGATTGCCAATTCTGACATTACTGATGTCGCCCCGTTCCACTTTATTGATAAATTCGCTGTAGGGTTCGAGGGGAATATTGGATAATTCTGAGGGACGAGGGATAAGAAAATAGCCTAAAGCGGCAACACCAGAACAAATGATCAGGATTTTGCCTAACAGAGGCAAACGCGACCAGGAAAATTGATTATCTTCTTGATTAGCCATAATTTTTAGGGTGGGTCAGAGTGAAAATGCAAAGTTCATACTAACAATTCCCTGTCTCGATCGCCTTACCGATGGGATAGGATAGAGGATGGAATACTTGGTAGCGAGCGAGCGACAAACGAGAGAAATCCCATGAATTTAGTTAGCTTAGAGAACTTTCTCGATAACACTTCTTTTTTAGTCCTGTTTTTAACCATGCTGGTTTATTGGGCCGGGGCAGCCTTTCCTAGCATACCTTTGTTGCCCGGCCTGGGCAGCACGGGAGTGGCCATCGCTAACCTCTGTATCGCCGCTTTATTGGGGGCGCGCTGGTTAGAAGCGGGTTATTTCCCCATTAGCAATCTTTACGAATCTTTATTCTTTCTCGCTTGGGGTGTAACTGCGGTTCATTTAATTGCTGAGTACAATAGCCGCAGTCGCCTGGTGGGGGTGGTGACGACTCCTGTAGCCATGGGGATTACTGCTTTTGCCACTTTGTCCTTACCTGGGGAAATGCAAACTTCGGCGCCCTTGGTTCCAGCTTTAAAATCGAATTGGCTGATGATGCACGTTAGCGTCATGATGTTAAGTTATGCTGCTTTGATGGTGGGTTCCCTGATGGCGATCGCTTTTTTGATCGTCACTAGAGGTCAAAATATCGAGTTAAAAGGCAGTTCCGTGGGTACGGGAGCCTATCGTCTCCAAAATAAGTTATCTACCACTCTTTCCGCCCCAATTTTCCTGGAAACGGCTAACAGTGGCACAACCGCCCTTTTAACTCCCACCTTAACAGCGATGACGACCCTTTCGCCCCAACGTCTTAGCTTGGCGGAAACCCTCGATAATATCAGTTATCGGGTCATTGGTCTCGGTTTTCCTCTTCTCACTATCGGTATCATCGCCGGGGCGGTTTGGGCGAATGAAGCTTGGGGTTCCTATTGGAGTTGGGATCCGAAAGAAACTTGGGCTCTAATTACTTGGTTAGTGTTTGCCGCTTATCTCCATGCGCGCATTACCCGGGGATGGCAGGGAAGAAAACCAGCTATTCTAGCGGCCAGTGGTTTTGTTGTGGTTTGGGTATGTTATTTAGGGGTGAATCTTTTAGGTAAAGGTCTTCATTCCTACGGTTGGTTTTTCTAAATCAGTTATAGGGGTGGGGTGTGGGGTGTGGGGTGTGGGAAGAATAAATAAAAATAATCTTCTGACGACCGACGACCGACTCCTAACCCCACCAACAAACTTTTTGCCGCAAACCATAAATAATTATAAGTAGGGAGGCACAATTATTTGTAGGATGGGTTAGCGGTAGCGTAACATAATCGGGCGTTGGGTTTCATGCTTCAACCCAACCTACGTTCATCTTATATTTAATTCCACCCACCCACTTAACTTCTCAAAAATTATAAAAAATGATCGAGCAGAAAACTACTATTAAAAATCTGGCTTTAATTGCCGGTGTGCATGGCAATGAACTAACTCCCGCTTATTTGGTTAAATACCTGCAAAAGTCACCTAATCTTATTGCTCGCAGCAGTTTTCAATCCCACAGTCTCATCGCTAATCCCTTAGCCCTAAAGCAACGGTTTAGATATATCGATACGGATTTAAATCGTTGTTTTAACCAGAAAGATTTAGTTAATCCCGATTGTCAGCAATACGAACAAAAACGAGCCAAAAAAATAGTCAAAGAAATCCGAGAAAAATCCATTGATTTATTAATCGATATTCACAGCACCACATCTAACATGATGCTGGCAATTATTTATTCTAATCCCCATCCTTGGCTATTAAAACTCTTTACCTATCTGACTAAAATTAATCCTGATGTGCGCTTAATTTATCATCCCGTCAGCGAGGAAGAAAATCATTTTCTGAAAGGAATTTGTCCCCTAGCTTTTACCCTCGAAATCGGTCCGGTTAACCATGGTGTCATCTGTCCCTATCTTTTTCGTCAAACCGAAACACTCATCTATCAAATCCTAGACTATATCGAACAGGAAAATTATCTGGCTGCCCATCTCGATACTTTCAGCGAATCTCTAACAGTTTACCAACGTTTAGGCTCGATCGATTATCCTAGGGATGAACAGGGTGAAATTAAAGCCATGTTACATCCTCAGATTCTCCAACGAGATTATCAGGCAATTCAACCCAATCAACCGATTTTTCTAGGATTTGATGGTCAGGAAATTATCTATCGTGGGGAATCTGAATTATATCCTATCTTTGTCGGAGAATCTTCCTATAAAGAAAAAGGAATCGCCCTTTGTTGGACAGCCAAAAAACAAATTGATATTAATTAGGGTTTGCGGCAAAAAGTTTGTTGGTGGGGTTAGGAGTCAGTAGCCGGTCGTCAGTAGCCGGTCGTCAGGAGATAGGAGATAGGAGATAGGAGATAGGAGATTATTTTTATTTATTCTTCCCACTTCCCACACCCCACACCCTGTCCCCAGGAAAAACTTTTTCAGCAGACCCTAAATAAGGGAAAAGCCACTATGACCTTTACTTCTGATTCTCTTTTAGCTGAACGTTACCAACTGCAACAACGCCTAGGAAATACCGCTATCGGTCGTCAAACTTGGTTAGCTATCGATGTATTATCCCAAGAATCGGTAATTATTAAACTCCTCGCTTTTAGTCCCCAGATGGAGTGGGAAGAATTAAAATTATTTGAACGGGAGGCCGCCGTTTTAGCTTCTCTCTATCATCCCCGTATTCCCCGCTATCGCGATTATTTTTCCCTCGATAAAAATCAAGGTGACGGGATTCCTTGGTTTGTGCTTGTACAAGATTATATACCCGGAGAATCTCTAAGCGATCGCTTAGAAAGGGGGCAACGTTTCACCGCTACGGTAATTCGGACTATTGCCCAAGAAGTTCTCGAAATTCTCATCTATTTGCATGAATTATCGCCCCCAGTATTACATCGAGATATTAAACCTAGTAATTTAATTATTAACTCGGAAAATAACGTTTATTTAGTGGATTTTGGGGCAGTCCAGTCCCGCGGTGCAGTGACGGGAGTTACTTTTACCGTGGTGGGGACGAGTGGTTATGCACCCCTAGAACAATTTTGGGGCCGGGCAGTTCCGGGTTCTGATTTATATGCCTTGGGCATGACTTTAATTCATTTATTGACGGGAATTGTGCCGATAGAACTGCCCCACCGCGACTCTAAAATTCAATTTCGCCAACTGGTGACAATCGATGATGATTTAATCGATTGGTTAGAAACTATGACCGATATGGCGGTAGAAAAGCGGTTTAAAAGTGCCAGAGAAGCCCTGAAATTTCTCCAACATCCCTCCTATCGCCAAGCCTCAAGTTTAATCGATCCTAAGAAATTACCAAAACCTCCCCACAGTTCCATCCGTATCGCTAAACGCCGGGATAATTTAGAGATTAATTTACCCCCAAAAATTAAGCTACTTTCCGATGCTCCTACCCTCTGGTCTTTGGCGATTGTCCTTACTGTCACTGTCTTTATCTCCCCGATTCTTACCTTTATTATAGCTCTAATTGGTTTTATTTGTTTGCGGGAGATGCAATTAATTCTTACACCTCAAGAAGTTTTAATTAAATATAAAGTCTTCAATTTTATCTACAAAAAATTTGCCTTCAGAACTCAAGATTTATGGGGTATTTTTCTCCATAGCAATGGCACAGAAGGTAACTATCAGATTCGTCTGCGGACGGCTAAAAATTATTATCTTATCGGCCAGAATCTCCGCGAGGATGAATGTCTCTGGTTAGGACAGGAAATCCAAGATTGGTTAAATTTTATCAAATATAGCGTTTCTCCTCAAGATGATGTGTA
This sequence comes from Microcystis sp. LE19-41.2A, assembly GCF_027530405.1. NCBI lineage: Bacteria > Bacillati > Cyanobacteriota > Cyanophyceae > Chroococcales > Microcystaceae > Microcystis > Microcystis sp. LE19-41.2A. The sequence goes on from NZ_JAPZQJ010000029.1 coordinate 31,786, forward strand.
ACCTGACAGGGTATCATCGACCGTCTCCCCAAAACGAAAACTTTGCACCTCACCATGAAGATAACTGAGAATCAATTCAAGAAATCCTAAGAATTAGTCGGTAGGCATTTCTCCCTTTTTAACCTTAATGTTGCAGATAAGTAGTCGGACATAAATTCTGTTGTCTATCTTAAGAAATGTAAATTGCCGCAATTCTTACTGACTCCTGACTTGAAAGTGGCAAGTGGCAAGTGGCAAGTGGGGAGAATACACAAAAGCTGTCTCCTGTCTCCTGTCTCCTGTCTCCTGTCTCCTGTCTCCTGTCTCCTGTCTCCTGACTCCTGACTCCTTACCCTACAGTTAACTTTACTTTTGTCCAACTACTTATCGCCCTATCTTGGTAGTATAATAACTGATTGGCATTCCCTCGGCTACAAGGCGGCAATTATAGCGGTTCTTGCATCTGTGCGGCACACTTAAACTTTTGCTGATTAAGCTGTTCAGGATCAGGAATGTACCTCTTGTGAATCAGAAACGCTATATTAAATCGGATTAAGAATTGCCAAAAGGCGGCCATGAAATGTTAGTTATTAGTGGAGAATTAAAAATGAACTCTGAAATTTACAAAAAAGTCAGCTTGTTAGTTTTGTATCAAGGGGTTTTTGATAATGCTATTGGTCAGGCATTTATTACCCTATTATCTACGGATAATGTTGCCGATTTTCTCAAAGCTTATGGTAAATTGTTTCAAGCTTTAGCATCTAAAAATATCAGTTGGAATGATTTTCTAGTCGAACAAATTTTATTAGATGATAATCCCTTTAGTCAACAGGTACAGAAAAAAAGTGTTTCGGAGTTACCCGAATCTTTAATTGATGGCGTTAAACAGGATTTATCTATCCTCCAATCTCTTTATAACTCTAGCATTTATAGCTTAAGTAATTCGACAGTTTTTGAACAAATTAAATTTCTAATTTTCCCCGCTTGGGAAGTGGACAATAAATTAGAAAGTTTTCTCCATTCTAGTTTAGATTGGACGGAATTAGTCGAAGATCTAGCCGATTATTATCGTGAGTGTGGTACAGGAATTTTTGCCCGTTATCAAGCTTTAAGGTGGCAAGAAGGCAGATTACAAGGAATTAATCATCCCGATCCCGTGCAGATTCAAGACATAGTCGGTTATGAAATGCCCAAGGAAACCTTGATTAAAAACACTGAGTTTTTATTAGCAGGTTATCCCGCTTTAAATGTCTTACTCTATGGTTGCCGTGGTTCAGGAAAATCCTCTCTGGTTAAGGGATTATTGCAAAAATACCATAGCCAAGGATTGCGCTTAATTGAAGTGGCAAAATCGCAGTTAAAAGACCTACCATTAATTATTGAAATCTTGCGAGATTTGCCCCAAAAATTTATTATCTTTGTCGATGATTTATCCTTTGAAGAAGACGATGAAGCTTTTAAAGCTTTAAAGGTTATTTTAGAGGGAAGCGTCACCGCTAGACCGAAAAATGTCGTAGTTTATGCCACTTCTAATCGCCGACATTTAGTCAGAGAATTTTTTGCGGATCGACCACAACCAAAAGATAGTGATGAAGTGCATAATTGGGACACAGTACAAGAAAAATTATCCTTTAGTGATCGCTTTGGTTTAACCCTCACTTTTGAACCGGCTAATCAAGAAAAATATTTGGAAATAGTGCGTCATTTAGCCAGTTTAGCTAAATTAAAAATTAGCTTAGAAGAATTAGAATTTCGTGCCAAACAATGGGCAACCCAACATAATGGGCGATCGGGAAGAACTGCTAGACAATTTATTGATTTTCTCCAAGGGGAATTAGAATTAAATGGGTAAAATTAATTGTGTTATGATTAAATAAAATAATCTCTAATCTGGAAAAATGCTAACTCAATCTCCTCCCAAAACCCTCAGCTTAGAAGAATATCGTAATTTAGAAACCATAGCCGAGGTTAAACACGAATATCACGACGGGGAAATTATCGAGATGACAGGGGTAAGCATCAATCATAATAGTATTCTCATTAATCTTATTGTCCTGCTAAAATTAGCTTTAAGAGGAACTAATTATCGTCTTCAATCTAGCGATCTACGTCTATGGATACCCCAATATAATCGCGGTTTATACCCAGATTTAATGCTCATTGCCGGGGAACCATTATTGAGTGATAATCGCAACGATGAAATTTTAAATCCCTGCCTAATTATCGAAGTTTTATCTCCTTCTACCTCTGGTTATGATCGGGGTGATAAATTTCGTTATTATCGTTCTATACCCCAATTAAACCAATATCTTCTCGTCAGTCAAGGGGAGATACTAATAGAATCCTATAGCAAAACCTCAGAGAATAATTGGTTACTGCAAGAA
>NZ_JAPZQJ010000279.1:0-4828 GCF_027530405.1 Microcystis sp. LE19-41.2A
ATTACCTTCAACTATACCACTGCACCCATTAACGCTACCGCCAATGTAGATTACACTAGCAAAACCGGAACTATCACCATTGCACCTAATACTTCCACCGCTACTATTAGCATTCCCATCCTCAATGATAACCTTAATGAACCTGATGAAGTCTTCACCGTCACCCTCTCCAATCCGGTTAATGCTACCATCAATCCCGAAGGGGGAATAGGAGAAGTTATCATTACTGATACTTGGCAAAGCAGTCTCACTCGCACCTTACCCAACAATGTCGAAAACCTCAGACTAATTGGCAGTAATAATATTAATGGTACGGGTAACGCTGGTAACAATAATATCACTGGAAATAGTGGCAATAATCAAATCAATGGAAGTGCGGGAATTGATACTTTAACTGGTGGTTTAGGTGCAGATATCTTCGTCTTCCAATTTGGCCAATCTACCATATCAACAAGCGATCGTATCACAGATTTTGCCATCAATAGTGATAAAATCGACTTATTAACTCAAGCTGGAAACGCCACGAGTGCGCCTAGCAATTTCAGTCGCGATGCTAATAGCACTGTCACCACTTTACAGAATTTAATCAATCAAGTATTTACTGATGCCAATGGAGCGACTACAGGTAATCAAGAATTAGCGGTTAATAGTGCCGCCTTAGTGCAGGTAACAACCGGTGCAATAGCTGGAACCTACCTCGTTATTAATGATAGCACGGCTGGCTTCCAATCCAGCAATGATTTATTAATAAATATCACTGGATTTACTGGCACTTTACCAGCTTTAGGGAACATTCCAATGGGTAATTTCTTTGTTTAATTAAGTAGGCGTAGGGTGCGTTAGGCGGCTATCAATTCCGTCAAAAAACCAAAATTAACAAGCCGCCGTAACGCACCAACTCTATTATTAAATCGGTGCGTTACGCTATCGCGCTTTACACCTAAGAGTAAGCGGACAACTCAAATGAACCCAACAACCGCCAATTATGATGAACCCTGGAAAGAAGCATTAAGTCACCTAGAAAACGGGTTTCTTCAAGAAACTATTGAGAAACCCGTTTTCTTTGAGAAACCCGTTTTCTGGACTTTAAGACAAAAAAACGTTTCGCTGACAAACTCTATAAAGTCTGGTTACTCAGTGGAGAAGAAGTCTGGATATTGCATCGTTGTTTTCAGCTAATAGTTTCTGAATTTATTTCTTCTTATTTTCGACTAACTCTTGCTCAAATTTTGGCTGACTTTTTTGAGATTTTTGACCACTTATACTCGCCAGCAAAAACAAATGATAAGAGCTTTGTTTTGATTTGTAAATAACAGCATAAGGTTGGCTGATATAATCGATTAATTCATCCATGTTCCAATAAATCTTTGCTTTTAACCACCCGATCACTTCATTTATCTGGTCATCTGTTAAATATCCGATCGAGCCTTTATATCCTATTCTAATTCCTTCTATTTATTTTAAATATATTTCGACCGTAATATATAAAAGATTGCTTGACACAGAGTATTCTGCTGATTTCTTCACAGGTTTTACCTTCGAGAGACATCTACATCTTTACTGAGAGCGCTCGTTTCAGTTCTCTTGAATCCATTACACTTTTTATAAATAGCTCTAATTCAGCTATTTGTGATTCCTTGCTTTGCTGCTCCAATCCTGTGTAATTCATTTTGTATTTGGTATAATGGCTCTTCTCGACTTTGTGTGATAATTTTTGCTTATGGAATCGTGAAATGCTTATCGGGCAAGACTTTTAGGGCTATTTTGCGGATATTCTATCAGTATAGACCTCGTTTCCACACAGAAACCAGAAGAGCCGCGATGCAACTTCCCCACCCTTCTAGGTGTGCGGGTGGGTACTGACGCGGAATTGTTCACCCTAATTTTGGTAAACCCATACTATAGTTCTGGACTCTGGCATTGAGATTATAGCTAATTTCGCCTTTTTGCAGGAGAGAACGGATAAAATGTTCTAGATCTGAACCGATGCGACGGAGATTATATTCGCTCAGTTCTTCCCCATTGTAGGACTCTACCAATTCATCAAACTTACTATAAACCTTATTGAGAGCCACTTCCTCCCAATTAAATTCATTATCGGGATCCACATCAAGAGTCAAGACATTGTTACTCTCGATTAATTGATTATTTTTTACTTCAGCCGTATAAATGCGAATATGACGGGTCGTGGATTTTAACAGCATGGAATCTTCAGGGTAAGTTAGACGCTATGTCTAAGATTTTGCCATGATTTGCGGAATTGGGGAATTGGGAATTGGGAAGTGGGGAAGTGGGGTGTGGGGTGTGGGGTGTGGGGTGTGGGGTGTGGGGTGTGGGAATTATGGATTATGAAGTGGGGTAGATAGGGAAGTGGGGAAGTGGGGAGGTGGGGAAGCTGTCTCATCACCCTATCACCCCAAAACCTATCACCCTATCTCCTGCCCCCCGAACAATGTTTACGGATCGACCAGAAACGTGATACTATGATAGATTGCAGTGTTTAAGCAGAGATCACGAGTCCTATGGCCTTAACCCAGACCAAAAAACAAGAACTAATCAGCCAATATCAGGCCCACGAAACTGATACAGGATCATCGGAGTTACAGGTAGCTTTCTTAACCGAGAGAATCAACCAACTGACCGAACACCTGAAAGCTAACCCGAAAGACCATGCTTCCCGTCGGGGATTACTCCAGATGATCGGTCGTCGTCGGGGACTGTTAACCTATATCCAGAAGAAAGATCAACAACGTTATCAAACCCTGATTGGTCGTCTCGGAATTCGCCGTTAAGCATACCCCCTTTGCATCCCTACCATGGCCTCTGAATCGAAATCGACGGAGAAAAAAGAACGTCTCCCCTTTGAGCCGCGCCAAAATAAGCGAAAAACCCCGAAAATTGCCCCTAGTCCCGTGCCACCGCCCCTAAAAAATCGCTCCGAGGAAACCAGCTTAAAGGCGATTCCGCAAGTGGTCAGTCAACGGATGGCCAAACGGATGGCGGTATTTTGTGGCCTGCCGACGGCACTGGGGATAGCTTCCTTTTTTGGCTTCTACTGGATTATTAGCCACGATCTTCTCGAAATCCCTTCCTACGTCGCCATGCTCGTCAGTTTAAGCCTATTTGGTCTAGGTTTCATCGGTCTGAGTTATGGCATCTTCTCCGCTTCTTGGGATGAGGATCGGGTGGGGGATTGGCTAGGATGGCAAGAATTTCAAGCTAATTTTGGCAGAACGATCGCCGCGTGGCGGTCCGGCAAAAAAGAAGTGGAAGAAAAATAGATAACCTCTAGAAATCGTCAACAATAGAGATTAAAGAAAAAAATAAAGGGTTAATGCCATGATTATTGTCATGAAAGTTGGTTCCCCGGAAATTGAAATCGAGCGCGTCGGTGCCGAATTCGAGGCATGGGGATTAAGTCCCGAAAAAATCGTCGGTAAGCATAAAGTTGTCATCGGTTTAGTCGGAGAAACCAGGGAATTAGACCCCCTACAAATCCAAGAATTAAGCCCTTGGATCGAAACCGTCCTGCGAGTCGAACAACCCTTCAAACGCGCCTCTTTAGAATACCGTCACGGCGAATACAGCGAGGTTTTAGTCCCCACTCCTAACGGTGTTATCCCCATCGGCAGAAATCATACCGTTAGCATTGTCGCCGGCCCCTGTTCGGTGGAAAATGAAGCGATGATCGTGGAAACTGCCAAACGAGTGGCGGCAGCCGGAGCGCAATTCCTCCGCGGTGGTGCCTACAAACCCCGCACTTCTCCCTATGCTTTCCAAGGTCACGGGGAAAGCGCTTTGGAATTACTAGCGGCGGCTAGAGATGCCAGTGGTTTGGGTATTATCACGGAAGTAATGGACGCAGCGGATCTCGATAAGATTGTCGAAATAGCCGACGTGGTGCAAGTGGGGGCGCGCAATATGCAGAATTTTTCCCTCCTGAAAAAAGTTGGGGCGCAACCGAAACCGGTCCTACTCAAGCGCGGCATGGCGGCCACTATTGAAGATTGGTTGATGGCGGCAGAATATATCCTCGCAGCAGGAAATAGCAATGTCATTCTCTGCGAACGCGGTATCCGCACCTTTGACAGTAAATATACTCGCAATACCCTAGATTTATCCTGTATTCCCGTTTTAAGAACTTTAACTCACCTGCCGATCATGATCGATCCTAGCCACGGTACGGGTAAATGGGAATATGTCCCGACCATGGCCATGGCTTCCCTAGCAGCCGGGGCCGATTCCTTGATGATCGAGGTACATCCTAACCCGGCAAAGGCCCTATCTGATGGGCCGCAATCCTTGACCCCCGACCGATTCGATCGATTAACTCAGGAGTTAGCGGTCATTGGTAAGACGATCGGGCGTTGGCCCCAGGTTCCGGCACTGGTTTGATAAGATGATCAGGGGGTGAGTCAACCCCCTTTTTTGGGCATAAATTTCGCTTTTCGGGGCAGTTATGGTGACAGTTCCTCTGGAGTTAAATACTGAGCAAATTAGGGGTGAGAAACGGGTAGTTTTTAATCATCTCAATTGGCTATCCTATCAGCAAATTTTACAGGCACTAGGAGAAAATAATCGCGCCCATTTATTTTATGATCGTGGCACTTTAGAAATTACTATGCCCCTAGAAGAACACGAGTTTTATCGAGAATTAATCGGATTGTTTATTCGGATTTTGGTGGTAGAATTGGGTTTAAAAATTAAAAGTATGGGTTCCACAACTCTAGCTAGGGAAGATTTAGAACGAGGAGCAGAACCCGATAATGCCTACTATATTCAAAATCAAGCTAAAGTGCTAGGAAAAAGGATTAATTTAACTGAAGAT
>NZ_JAPZQJ010000030.1:0-1877 GCF_027530405.1 Microcystis sp. LE19-41.2A
TTAAAATAAGGCTTTTGACCTGTTAAAGTCCGATGTTAGTGCAAGAAAATAGGATTGGGACGTTCAAAAACCTTGCATTATCCTTCTTGTGGTACATCGCTTGGTACAAAAAACAAGGGCAACAAAGCCTGAAACGACCGACTCCTGACGACCGGCTACTGACTCCTACCCCCAGGAAAAACTTTTTCAGCAGACCCTAGTTAGAGATGGTTTCCCTCCAGGAATAACCCGGTATTTCTGAATCGGTTAACTCTTTTTCTGAGATGCTATCGACTAACTCTTGAGCCTCTTTAATGCTGAAGGGGACTCGAGATAACCAACGCATTTCTCTCATTAGTTTTAAATTCTCTTTGCTATAGAGGGCGCTATCGCCGACTATTAAACTGTCAAAGTCAACTGGTTTTTTAAATTCTCGGGCGATTTGACCAAAAACCGCTTTGTCTGCTTCATTTCCGTCACCTACTTTCAGGAATAAAGGTACATCTCCATCCCCACTTACGATTAAGTCAATCATAAATTGTTTCAAGTCAGGTCTTCGGTCGCGGGAGTAAGCTAAACGGCTTTTACTTCGGATCACCGATATAGACTCCAAAAGGGTTATAGCTGTTGGATCATGCAGGTTAAGCGCCGTTTAGCTTACTACCGAATCATTACCGGATTTGGGTCTAGAACTAGGCTTTATCTGGGAGAATGAAAATCTTTCGGTTATCTTGGCTGGAAACTTAGCCCATTGTCAAGCTCGTGCGCTCGTTGTTAAAGGCCAAGTTACTCCAATTACTCAAAATTTTATGAAGCATTTGAGTAAACACCTGACTTGATCGATGACAATGGCTCTATCCCGTTCTAGCTGTCAATAAATTATGCAAAGTCTTTTTCAACGTTCCCTAACTGAGACCAATTCTGGGGAAGAAGATACTCGTAGTCGTATTCTACAGGCCGCTTTACGTTTATTTGCCGCTAAGGGTTATGAAGGAACCACGACCAAAGACCTAGCAGGAAAAGCAAATGTGGCAGAAGGAACTTTATTTCGTTATTTTCCCAACAAAAAGGCGATTTTAATCGAAGTGGCCACTAGGGGATGGGTGGATATTCTCACCGACTTGCTGACGGAATTGAGCGAAATGGGCAGTTATAAAGCGGTAGCGCAGGTGATGCGACGTAGGGTGTTGAGAATGCGAGAAAATAGCGATTTATTGCGAGTTTGTTTTATAGAGGCGCAATTTCATCCCGAATTAAAAGAGCGAATTCAATCGGAGGTAATTGCTAAAATGACCGATGTGGCCGAGGCTTTTTTTCAAACAGCGATCGATCGTGGTGTCTATCGTCCCATGAATCCGAAAATTGTCGCCCAGGTTTTTCTAGGAATGTTCGCAATTGCCGGTTTTTCCAGTGAAACTATTTTAGATAGTAATGCTTCCCCCTTAGCTTTACAAGAAATGGCCGAAGGTATTGCCGAAATTTTTCTGAATGGAGTGTTAGTTAAGTAGTCGTGCAAAATTAATTTCCTAGTCGAGACTCCGAGACAGCTAATCTAAAGATAGGCGGTTAAAATCCGTTTTAGCTTACTTAAGTAGCTGGTTATAATTAAATTAAAAATGGATTTTAGGTTCGATCCCCCCTGCCCCTCTTGATAAGCGGGGTGCCGATCCCCCCTGCCCCCCTTGATAAGGGGGGTGCCGATCCCCCCTGCCCCCCTTGATAAGGGGGGTGCCGATAGGCGGGGGGATCCCCCTTAATAAGCTATCCATTAGTCACATCTTTCTTAACATAAAATTTGACAAAAAGAGAAAAGTGTGCCAGATGGCTCAAGGGGGTTCTATGGGGGAACTAATTTGATGAGATAGTTTCCAAGTCTCGCTGATATCATGTAACCTTCG
>NZ_JAPZQJ010000016.1:0-2058 GCF_027530405.1 Microcystis sp. LE19-41.2A
AAACTTTTGACAATTTTAGCCGAACTGCAAAGACAAGCTAAACGGGAAAATCAGAGCTACAATGAAGACAATGCCCCTCGTTTGTGGATTTTATCCCCTTCGGCTGGTATCACTGTTTTAGAGGGATTTGGGGCAAAATTAGACCCAGATTGGCCAGAAGGAGTCTATTTTCTTCCCTCGCTTTATCGCACGGCAATTATCGCTATTAATCAATTGCCTGTGACTGCTGAGACTCTCTGGATAAGATTATTAGGACGGGGAAAAACTCAAAACCAAGCGGTGCGAGAATTGTTAGAATTACCTCAAGGTAATGCTTTCCGGGAAAATGTCCTGGAATTATTAATTAGTTGGCGGGTTAGTATGGAAATAAATAACATCCTAGAAACTGAAGATAGAGAGGTGTTTATGACCTTATCTCAAACCTATCAGGAATGGAAGGAAGCAACTAAACGGGAAGGACGACAGGAAGGAAAACTGGAATCTATTCCCCGTTTGCTTGCTTTGGGTTTAAGTGTGGAACAAATCGCTCAAGCTTTGGATTTAGACTTAGAACAGGTCCGACAAGTGGCGCAAGAGTAGAGAATTGATCTAACTAGAATCTGAATCATAATCCCTCAAGATTCTGGTTAAAATTCAATTATTTCTGTCTGACAAACCCATCTTGATGAAAAGAAAAATTGAGCTAATGGCAGAATATAACTATTCGCCTCTTTGGAATATGGAAACTGCTGATAACCTTAACTTAGATGAGTTGACTTGATCGAGTTCTATCCAAAAGAAGTTAAGTAATTGGGCAGAGATTTATAATCAAATTATAAATTGGGACAATCCCGCCGATTCACATTTTTTTGATGCAGTAAGTCAAGACAATTTTGAGAGGGAATGGGTCAATATTTGGCGGCAATTACAAGAGGAATTATCACCCAATTATCAAATATTTTACTTTAGTGAAAAACAGCAACGACTTTTGACTCCAGAAGATGCAAGTGAAGCGATCAGAGAAAAAGAGGTTAGATATAAATAGCCTCAAAACTCGATCGCTTTTATTGTCAATTTTTTAGCTCATAGATTATTTTGAGAAAATAAATCTTTTATGGACTGAATTAAGTTCATAATATTTTTTTCCTGTATTCGGATCGGTAACTATCTTCATGTTATTGTTATCGCAAGGCTTCCAATCAGATCCAGTTACTGATCCAAATATACCATCATATACAGCTACACATTGTCTTCCTTGGGCAGGAATGTAGCAATATATATCATGAATAAAAGACCCTGATATATTAGGTGCAATCGTAGTACCCGATCCATTAAACTGACAAACAAATTCACGACCACGAGGAGCAAATTGAGCGATAATAAGGTGATCTTGCTGACTAATTTCGGCTGTGGCACTGGTCGCTATAGCAGTATATCCGATCGCTGTAGTTGCTACTAGAGAAAAGACCTGAAGGAGAGAATTGCATAAGCTTTTCTTTCTCCCCCCCCATTTTTCATAATTGTTGCTAATGTCATGATGCTCAAGGGAATTTATCGAAGACAATTGTAAGTTAACAAAACTGATTTTTATTTGTCAAGGGATTTCTGAAATATCTGACATTTTTGTTAACATAAATTTATAAAACCATTCAAAAATCGATCAATACAATTGAGAATTATCGATTAACTGCTCAGTCCATGAAACCCCATGACCAATTTGCCAAAAATTACCTTGAACAATTACTTTCTCCCTTGGGAACCGTCGAAATCAGTAAAGAAGTCAGCGACGAAACCCGACAGATAGATTTATTTTTTTCCCCCAATGCCGAACCCAACCCCAATTATCTGGGATTATTAGGCAGAATTGTCCTTAATACTGTCTTAATTGAACCCTATCGCAATCCTCCCAATCGTAGCGAGATTCGCAATTGTTTAGCGAAACTTTTGACAATTTTAGCCGAACTGCAAAGACAAGCTAAACGGGAAAATCAGAGCTACAATGAAGACAATGCCCCTCGTTTGTGGATTTTATCCCCTTCGGCTGGTATCACTGTTTTAGAGGGATTTGGGGCAAAATTA
>NZ_JAPZQJ010000120.1:0-1362 GCF_027530405.1 Microcystis sp. LE19-41.2A
TTTGCGGCAAAAAGTTTTTCGGTGGGGGCAGGGTGTAGGGTGTAGGGTGTAGGGTGTAGGGTTTTAGAGATTTTGAGGGGGTCAATTACCTAATTTTCAGGGAAAAAGTCCCGGAATTTTCCACCCGATCACTCCGGGATACGGTACTTTTTGGTTTCCAAAAAGTCTAAAAGTCTTACCCAACAAGGTTTTTAGATTTATTGAGCAAGCCCTAATTAGCCTTCTCTATTCTTTTGCAAATAATCGACTAATGCCCATAATCCTAGGCGATAACTTTCGGCCCCAAAACCGCTAATCTGTCCGATGGCTATATCGGCAATGTAGGAATGATGACGAAAAGACTCGCGTTTGTAAATATTGCTTAAGTGTACTTCCACACAGGCCATTTTTGTGCCTAATAGTGCGTCGCGGATGGCGATACTGGTGTGAGTATAAGCTCCCGCATTAATCAAAATACCGTCATGCTGACCCCATGCTTGCTGAATCCAGTCCACTAATTGCCCTTCCTGATTGGACTGGTGTGCGGTTAAATTCACCCCTAAACGGGTAGCTTCTTCGTTTAAAAACCGGTTAATCGCCTCTAAATTGACGTTACCGTAGAGATTCGGCTCTCTTTTCCCCAATAGGTTTAAATTCGGCCCGTGCAGAACCAGAATGCTTAGTTTATTCACAAATGTCCTCCCTATGACCACGAGAATTAATCTTATCTCGATCAGGGACTATTGCCGATCAACAACATTTTTGCCGCTACGGTAATCACCGCACCAATAGTAGCACTGAGCGCACCGACGATGATCGGCAGAATGAGACCTCGGAATCCCTGGAGGTCGGAAATAGCTTTAATCATGGTAGCCTGTTCACTTTCCACCTTTTCGAGTCGTTTATCCATCCCTCCGACTTTCTCGGTTAAAGCAACCAATCCTATCGATTTAAATTGTTCATTTTCCACTTTTTCCAGTCGTTTATCCATACCTACGACTTTCTCGGTTAAAGTAGCTAATCCTATCTCTACTTTATTTAATCTTTCATCGATTCTGTCAAAGCGCTCATCAATCTTGTCAAATTTTTGATTAACGTCCCTTTGTAGATTGTCTATTTTTCCCTCGATCCTGGTCAGAATAGTTTCTAGGGAATAAGTGACGGTTTCTCCTGACATCCTGGTAAACTCCCCTTAGTTTTATCTTGATCCTCCTCCCATTCTCGCTTTATCCATGGGAGACTACCGCTCAACTAAACTTACTCAAACTTACTTAAAAGCCTGAAAGCTTAGTCATTCGTAGTGGGTCAAGCACTACAGGATTAAACGGCAAACCCTTTATTCCCTGGTCAATGACATCAGGAATTACTTTTCTAATGATGTTA
>NZ_JAPZQJ010000610.1:0-2322 GCF_027530405.1 Microcystis sp. LE19-41.2A
CCAAGCTTTTCTGGTCGGAACCCCCTAAGCCGAGTTTTCAAGGTGCTGCGCCGTCCACTTGGTTTTCGAGACTGGCCTTTTAATTCTAACGTAAAGCCAACCTAGAACGGCGGGGTTTCAGACCCAAAATTTCCGATGATCCTCAATCAAACCAAGAATTTCCGTACAAATGTTGAAAACCCTGCACATCAGTTAAATTGTATTGTAGGGGCGTGATGGTGATAAAATTCTCGCCAATAGCGCGCACATCCGTAGGCACTTGCGGGGGTAAATGGCTGTAGTCCGGTTGTTCGATATCTTCCACCACTTCCCCAATTAACCAGTAATAACTTTTACCCCTAGGATCCAGTCTTTTCTCGAAGGTTTCCTCGTAGCGTCGCAATCCCTGCCTAGTGATTTTCACCCCCTTGATTTCGGCACTACTAACCGGAGGGACGTTCACATTGAGTAAAGTGGGAATAGAAAAAGGGTTAAGGGCAACTTTCCTGACTAAAGTGAGGGCAAAATCGGCGGCCGGTTGGAAATCACAGGCTTTAAAACTAGCCAGACTAACAGCAATACTGGGAATACCTTCGATTAAGCCCTCCATGGCCGCGGAAACCGTGCCAGAATAGAGGATATCGGTGCCGAGATTAGACCCGTGGTTAATGCCGGCTAAAACTAAATCGGGACGCTCTTTGAGGACGGCACTAAGGGCAAATTTCACCGAATCGGCGGGAGTTCCCGAGCAGGACCAAGCAATCACATCGGGGTGAAAAATTCCTTCCACCTGTTCGGCCCGGATGGGATGGTGTAGGGTTAAGCCATGACCGGTAGCAGAGCGCTCGCCGTCTGGACAAACTACGATGACTTGATGGCCCGCAGTAGCGAGGGTGTTAGCGAGGGTGCGGACTCCTAGAGCGGAAATGCCGTCATCGTTACTGATTAGTAGTTTTAAAGGGCGATCGCTAGTCATGGAAATTTCTGCTCTACTGCGTCGGCTAGTGGTATAATGTAATAGTATTTTATTGTGGGTACGTAGCTCAGAGGATAGAGCACCAGGTTCCGGTCCTGGGTGTCGGGGGTTCGACTCCCTCCGTACTCGTTCAGAAATCAGGGGTCGGTATTCCCCCGGTTGTGCTGCTCCCCGCTCGCCAAAATGGGTAAAACCCCACACCCCACACCCTACCCCCACGAAAAACTTTTTGCCGCAAACCCGATACTAATCCACGGTGCGACGAATTTGAAGACCACACCATTCTTGACGTTTCCATAGGGCAGCCACTGTCCAGCCTTGGGGTTCTAAAATATCTGTAACCGCTTGTGCTTGGGTGACGAGGATGCCGCTTAAAATTCCCCAAGTGGTGGGTTTTGCCAGACGGGTGATTGCGGGCATTAAAGCGATAATTGTCTCGGCTAAAATATTACAAACGATGCCATCAACACCATCGGGAATTAATTCTAACAACTCCTCGACACTACCCTGATTAATAGCTAAATTTTCGGGGTTAATCCCGTTGAGATGGCGATTACTGCCTGTCGCACTCACCGCCAGGGGATCTATATCGACAGCATAAACTTTTTTCGCTCCTAATAAAATCGCCCCGATCGCCAGTATGCCGGAACCACAACCGATATCGGCGATAATTTTATTCTCTGGATGGCTACTTAAACGCATTTCTAGGGATTCTAGACATAATTGCGTGGTTGGATGCGTTCCCGTGCCGAAAGCGGAACCGGGGTCAATTTTAATCACCAATCTCTGGTTATTTTCGGGGGGATTTAACCAAGCAGGACAGATCAAAAAGCGATCGCCGATCTCGCTAATTTGCCAATGTTGTTTCCAACTGCTGGCCCAGTCTTCCTCGTCCATTAACTGCCAATGGCTGACAGGTTCGGGAAAACCTAAAATCAAAGCATCTTCCTTTAAGCAGAGGCTTAGTGCCTCTAAATCGGGCAATTGCGCTTTAATTTCTGGTATATAGGCCTTAACCTCTAAAGAGGATTGTTTTTTAGCAGTGGCCGTTCCCGAACAGCCAAAATTTTCCAGTCTCCAGAAAACCGTTTCTTCGAGACTAGGTTCGCACAAAACCGTAATTTCCCACCAACTATTAGACATATATCAGTGATCAGTGATCAGTTATCAGATTTGAGTTTTCAGTCAACAGTATTAAGTAGGTGGGTGGAATTAAATATAAGATGAACGTAGGTTGGGTTGAAGCATGAAACCCAACGCCCGCATGGGTTACGCTACCGCTAACCCATCCTACAAATAATTGTACCTCCCTACTTAAGTGGCAAGTGCGGAGCTTTCTTTTCACTGATTACTGATGAAGCTAAGAC